>NZ_JARVRG010000013.1:0-147650 GCF_030209795.1 Arthrobacter sp. efr-133-R2A-63
CCATCCAGCGGCTCCCACGTCTCGCTGCGCTCAACGCGGGGCCCTCGCCGCCGTGGGCCCATCCAGCGGCTCCCACGTCTCGCTGCGCTCAACGCGGGGCCCTCGCCGCCGTGCGTGCAAGCGCCACCATTAGAATGGACAGATGACCACTACCGTCGGCCCCGGCACAGCCCCCGGCACCTATTCAGCCAGCAACACAGTCACAGACGCAGGCTTAAAGGGAAAAGAACGGACGGACATCTCGGAGCAGTCGTCCACCGACCTCCTCAGCGCCGCTGACATCCCTTGGAACCTCGTGATCTGGAACGATCCCGTCAACCTCATGAGCTACGTGAGCTACGTCTTCCAAAGCTACTTCGGCTATTCCGAGGCAAAATCCAACAAGCTCATGCTTGAGGTCCACAAGAAGGGCCGGTCCATCGTGGCGTACGGTGGCAAGGAACAAGTGGAGCAGCACGCGGTTGCCATGCACGGCTATGGTTTGTGGGCAACAGTTGAAAAGGCAAGCAGCGGCGACGGCCGGGGACGCAAGGGCGGCGCACGTGGCTAAGGCTTTCAAGTACGGACTCAAAGGCATCACCGGGTACCTTGAGCCCGCCGAGCGCGATCTCCTGCGCGGACTCCTGGATGACGTCATTTCAATGCTCGAGCCGGAGCTGTCGAGGAACGAAGATCCCCTGACGGCCTTGATCGGCCTGGACATGGACGTCAAGGAACCGTCCGACCGAGCCCTTTTGCGGCTGTTGCCGAACGTCATGAAGAACGACGACGCCGCGTCCCTCGAGTTCCGCCAGCTCACCGAGCGCTCGCTGAGGGAAGGAAAAATCGGCGCCCTCCGGGCCGCCGCGATGGGCCTGGACCGAAACGAGCTCGTCCTCACCCCGGAGGAGGCGAAGCTTTGGTCCATGGCCCTCAACGATGTCCGTTTGGTGCTGGCGGAGCGCCTCGATATCCGCGACGAAGCGGATGCCGACCATGTCCACGCCATGCAGGACTGGTCCCAGGCCGAAGACGTAGAGAGCTACCTGGCGCTCGTCTACAACTTCACCACGTGGCTCCAGGAATCGTTGGTCCAGGCCATGATGACCTCGATGGACCGGAAGCCCTGAGTGGAATTGCCGGGCCTTGTGGGCCTCCGTGTGACAAAACAGACACGAGGCCCCCGCCACATGTCATGGCTGCAGCACATGCCTTGGCTTATTCTTCTAGAATCATGAACTCAGCATCGGACCCGGTATCGGGTGGGGAGAGCGCCGCCGCCGCGCGGGAATCACAGCGCAAGCCGGATTCGCTGCGCAAGCCGGAATCACTGAACAGCCAGGCACACAACCCCTTGCTGGGATCACGCCCCATCGGTGTCTTCGATTCCGGTGTCGGCGGACTGACCGTGGCACGGTCCATCATCGACCAGCTGCCCCATGAGTCGATCATCTATGTGGGGGACACTGCCAACGGACCGTACGGGCCGCTCCCCATCGCCGAAGTCCGGGCCAATGCGCTTGGCGTCATGGACGAGCTCGTGGACTCCGGTGTCAAGCTCCTGACCATCGCCTGCAACTCGGCTTCGGCCGCGGTTTTGCGCGATGCCCGCGAACGCTATACGGCCCGTTACGGGATTCCCGTCATCGAGGTCATTCAGCCCGCAGTCCGCCGCGCTGTGTCCGCGACAAGATCCGGCCGGATCGGCGTCATCGGGACATCCGCCACAGTGGGTTCCCGGGCCTACGAGGACACCTTCGCCGCGGCGCCGGACCTGACGATCACTTCGGTGGCCTGTCCGGAATTCGTGAGTTTCGTGGAAGCCGGCATCACCACCGGTCCCGAACTGCTGGCCGCGGCCCACGAATACCTGGAGCCGCTCAGGGACGCAGGCGTGGACACCGTGGTGTTGGGCTGCACGCACTATCCCTTGCTCACCGGCGTGATCTCCTTCGTCATGGGGGAAGACGTCACCCTTGTGTCGAGCGCCGAGGAGACCGCCAAAGACGTTTACCGCGCCTTGGCCACCCACGGGATCCAGAGGACCGATCCCGGTGTGCCGCGGCACGACTTCATGGCCACGGGCGACGCTGTCCAATTCGAAACCCTGGCGCGCCGTTTCCTCGGCCCGGAGGTCCTGTCCGTACGCCACGTGGACCACGTGGCCGCCCAATACCCGACCGGAAGCCTCGCGCGGATCACTCCGGAAATGTTGGAGGCCGCCCGCGCCGGCGGCCATCATGCGAGGACGTCCAATTTCGTTGATCCTGCAGCATTCACCATGAACGAATTCGGCGCGGCCCGCGGGGGCCGCATCCAGTGAAACTGACCATTGTTGGCTGCACGGGTTCCTTCCCCGGTCCCGGCTCTCCGGCGTCGTGCTATCTGCTGACGGCGCACGACGGTGAGCGCCAGTGGAAGATCGTCATGGACCTTGGCAGCGGTGCCCTCGGGGCCATCCAGCGCTACACCGACCTCGAAGATATCGACGCCATCTTCCTGACCCACTTGCACCCGGACCACTGCATGGATCTCTGCGGACTGCACGTGGCCGTCCGCTGGAAGCCGGGTGGCTGGGGACGGGAGAGGATCCCCGTCTGGGGTCCCGCCGCGACAGCAGACCGTATGGCCACCGCCTACGGTTTGGAGTTGGACCCGGGAATGCACGAGGAATTCGACTTCAGCAACTGGAGTGAACGCCAATCCGTTCAACTCGGGCCGTTCACCGTGACATCGTACGCCGTGAACCACCCGGTGGAAGAGGCCTACGCCTTGCGCGTGGAGGTCACAGAGCCGGACAAAGACGGCAAAGCCGTGAGCCGGGTCCTCACGTACTCGGGAGACACCGACTCGTGCGCCGGACTCGAAGACGCCGCCCGCAACGCCGATCTCTTCCTGTGCGAGGCCGCTTTCGAAGAAGGGCGCGACGACGGCATCAAGGATGTGCACTTGACCGGCAAACGGGCGGGCCAGGCCGCGACGGCAGCAGGAGCCCGACGCCTCCTGCTGACCCATATCCCGGTCTGGACATCGCAGACCAAAGTCATGGCCGAGGCGCGGCCCGAGTTCGCCGGCGATGTCGCCGTCGCGGTTGCCGGAGTCCACTACACCGTCTGAAGGCCGCCGCCCGACGACGGGATCCGGCTGCGTCGTCCGATGGCGCAGTCCAACTGTGCTGTCCGGCGAGGGCCACGGGATCGCTAAGCTTGCAGTATGACTTCCGAAGCCACATCTGTCCCCGTCATCCGTGCCGACGGCCGCACACCCGATCAACTCCGTCCCATCAGCATCACCCGCGGCTGGTCCAAGCAGGCCGAAGGTTCTGCCCTGATCGAATTCGGCAACACCCGGGTGCTGTGCACGGCTTCCCTGACCGAGGGCGTTCCGCGCTGGCTTAAGGGCGAAGGCCGCGGCTGGGTCACGGCCGAGTACGCGATGCTGCCGCGGGCCACGAACACCCGTTCCGACCGTGAGTCCGTCAAGGGCAGGATCGGCGGACGCACGCACGAAATTTCGCGCCTGATCGGCCGCTCGCTGCGTTCCATCATCGACACCAAGGCCCTGGGCGAGAATACGATCGTGCTGGACTGCGATGTCTTGCAGGCCGACGGCGGCACGCGCACCGCGGCGATTACCGGCGCCTACGTGGCGCTCGCCGAAGCGATCCGCTTCGCCCGCGAGAACAAGATGATCGCGAAGAACGCACAGCCGCTGATCGACACCATCGCTGCGGTTTCCGTGGGAATCATCGATGGCATCCCGATGTTGGACCTGCCGTACGTGGAGGACGTCCGCGCGGAAACCGACATGAACGTGGTGGTCACGGGCTCCGGCAAGTTCGTTGAAGTGCAAGGCACCGCGGAGGGAGCCCCCTTCGACCGCGACGAACTGAATGCCTTGCTGGACCTTGCCCTGATCGGCACCGGCGAGCTGGCGGCAATCCAGCGCGAGACCCTGGCCGAGGCCCCGTGAGCGGGTCGACCACGCCGCGGCTCGTTCTCGCCACCCACAACAAGGGAAAACTGCGCGAACTCCGGGAACTCCTCAGGGGGCAAGTGCCAGGACTCGACGTCGATACCCAAGTGGTCGATGCGGCCGCAGCCGGCGCTCCCGATGTTGCCGAGACCGGCGTGACGTTTGCCGAGAACTCCCTCCTCAAGGCACGGGCCGTGGCTGAAGCCACAGGTATGGTGGCAATCGCCGATGACTCGGGACTGGCCGTGGACGTCCTGGGCGGAGCGCCGGGCATCTTCTCGGCCCGCTGGTCCGGCCGGCACGGTGACGATGCCGCCAACCTCGAGCTCTTGCTGGCGCAACTCTCCGACGTCCCCGACGCCCACAGGGGAGCCGCGTTCGTGTGCGCCGCGGCGCTCGCTGTACCGGCCGCCGTCGACGGCGGGGCGCGCGAGGTGGTCGAGTACGGACAGCTGGAAGGCACTCTGTTGCGCGAACCGCGCGGCGCGGGCGGATTCGGGTACGACCCCGTGCTGCAGCCCGAGGGGCTGGACCGCAGTTGCGCGGAGCTGAGTTCCGAGGAGAAGAACGCCATCAGCCACCGTGGCAAGGCGTTCAGGGCGCTGCTACCGGCCATCGTGGACGCCTTGCGCTAATACTCCCGCCCGGCATTAACCGGAAAAGGCGCCCCGCAACTGCAGGGTGCCTTTCCTATAAGTCAGCGGGTTTAGCGCTCGCCGTGCTTTCCGGCGTCGCTTCCGTCGACGAACTCCTCGGTGGGTTGCGCGCCCCGGTCCGTGGCTTTGCGCTTTGCCAGGATGCCGCGGAGGACCTCGACGGCCACGGGGACCACTGAGAGGAGCACGATGACCACGAAGATGATGTCCAGGTTGTCCCGGACCCACGGGACCTTGTCGCCGAGCAGGTAGCCGAGCAGCGTGACGCCGCCGCCCCAGAGCGCCGCCCCGATGACGTTGAAAATGAAGAACTTGCGCTTGTCCATCTGGGCGACGCCGACAATCACCGGGACGAAGGTGCGGATGATCGGAACGAAGCGGGCAAGGACCAGGGCCTTGCCACCGTGCTTTTCGAAGAAGGCGTGCGCGCTCTCGACGTTCTCCCGCTTGAACAGCTTGGAATCAGGCTTGTTGAAGATGGCCGGTCCGGCTTTGGAGCCGATGAGGTAGCCGCTCTGGTTGCCGATGATCGCAGAAACGACGATGAGGGCGGCAAGAGCCCAGATATTGAACTTGATGGTATCCGTGGCGACGAGGAGCCCGGCGGTGAAGAGCATCGAGTCGCCAGGCAGGAAGAAGCCCACCAGGAGTCCCGTTTCGGCGAACACAATGCCGCACACGAGCAGGACTACCCATGGGGCCAATGCGGGGTCGGCCAGGAAGACCTGGGGGTTCAGCCAGTCGGGGAGGAGCGCGGACATATGCGGCTGCACCTGCCCTGCACCCCCCAAAGCGGATACGGCAAAGTCGTTCATCGCAGAAAGGGTCACCCTTCAAGGGTACGGGACAACCGCCGTCGGGCCCTTGCGACTGTGCCTGGGGGTGTCTGACAGACACTGCCACCAATCGCCCGACATGCGTAGCGTGGTGGACGTGGAGAGAAGAGACGAGAACTTCTGCGTCCGCAGCCAACTGACCATGAATGACGAGGAAGAACGTTTGATGCGCGACGTAGCAATTCCCAGGACAGCGGCCACGGTCGCTCCTGCGTCAGCTCCGGTGTTCCCGTGGGGCGGTCTCCTGATCCTCGCCGCAGCAGGCTTCACCGCAGTGACTACGGAACTCCTCCCGTCCGGGCTGCTGCCGCAGATCAGCAGGGACCTGGGGGTAGACGAATCGGCCGTTGGCTCCCTGACGGCCGCTTATGCCGCAGTCATCGTCTTCACGGCCCTTCCCCTGTCCAGGCTCCTCGGCGGACGAGTCCCCCGTAAGGCGTTGTTGATCGGCACCGTGCTCGCGTTCGCGCTGAGCAATGTCCTGTTGGCGTCGAGCCCGAGCCTGGGATTGGCAGTTGCGGCAAGGCTCCTCGGAGGCGTGGCCCACGGGATGCTGTGGTCAAGCATGGCCCCCTACGTCGCCAGGATCGTTCCAGCGCGCTCCGTCGGAAAAGCAATGGCCATGGTCTTCAGCGGTAACAGCATCGCGCTGGCCGTCGGCGCCCCGATCGGCACGCTCATGGGCTCGGTCCTCAGCTGGCGCGCCTCCTTCCTTATTCTGGCCGGAGTCGGTGCGGTTCTCGCGTTCCTGGCTATTTGGTTGCTTCCTGGCACCCCCGACGAGGACAGTACTACGACGCCGACGCTCCGCGGGGCCCTGAAGCTCCCCGGCGTGATCGCGGTGGCTACAGCCTGGCCGCTCTTGCTTTTGGGCCACTTCACCCTCTTCACCTACATCGCGCCGTTCCTCCATGTCTCCGGCCTGCCGGATGCCTTCACGGGCATTTCGCTGTCCGTGGTGGGGGTCGCCAGCCTCGTGGGGATCTGGATTGCCGGCCTCACTGCGGATTCCCATCCGCGGCGCTCCCTGATTTCCGCGGTCGCCCTGCTGGTGCTGGCCTTCGGCCTCTTGCCGCTGCTTGGCGGCACGTGGGTGGGTGAGCTCGTGCTCGTGACCGTGTGGGGAACCGCCTTCGGGGCCGTCGGCATCTACAACCAGGCAGCAATCCTTCGCGCCGGCGGAGAGCACAAGGACGCCGCGAACGGCTTGACCGTGGTGACCATTCAACTAGGCATCGCCGTCGGCGCCGGATTTGGCGCCCTGGCCCTGACTACTGTCGGAGCCCTGTGGGTGCCGCTAGCTGCAGCCGTCCCGACGGCGGCAGCGCTCGCAATCATCCTGGCCAGCCGCCGCGGCGGCTACCCCGCCGGTCCCCGGGAGAATCGGCCCCGCTCCATCGCGAAGCGCGGGCGCTAGGCCTCGCCAGCTTCCTCCGGCGGGGCTACCTTGGGCGCATGAACGAAGAGCGTGCGCCAAGGCGCCATGGGCGGGAAGAGGAAGGGAAAGCCCGGGACAAGGCGGGCAAGACTATCCCGGGCGAAAGCCCGGGCGTCAAGGTGGACCCGGACTTCATCCCGGATGAAAGCTCTGAAAACCCTAATGAAGAGCGCGCCCGGGAAACCCCCGAAGAGACCGGAAGCTGATTCTCCGGACAGGCATCCGGCAACTGACCGCGTGATGCCGAAAGACCCCGTTCCATCATGTGTTCAGTTCCATCATGAGGGGCGGTAGTTCGTCGGCAAGTTCCCGGGCGAGGTATCCGGGGCTTCCTTTCCGGCTGGCCAGCCTGTCCCCGGCTGCGGCATGGAGGTGCGAACCCCAGCAGGCTGCCTGCGCATCCGTCGTTCCGCGGGCCCGGAGTCCGGCGATGGTGCCGGCCAGGACGTCTCCGCTACCGGACGTTCCAAGTCCTCCGGAACCGGTGGTGATCTCCCAGCAATCCGTGGACCCGGCTGTATCCGCCGGGCCGGTGTTCGGGGGTTGGACAATGACGCCCTGGCAACTGACCACCGCCTGGTACTGGTGGGAGACTTCGGCGATGTCGTTGCGGATGTCTTCAGGATCCTGCCCGAGGAGCAGGCCCAACTCGGTCAGGTTCGGAGTCAGGATGAGATGCCCGGCCCATGGCTGGATATCAGGCAAGAGTCCCCTCAGGACCCCCAGTGCGTAAGCATCGAGGACAATCGTCTGGTTCCCGTGGATCCGTTCCTTGACTACAAGGTTCCGGAGCAGTTGGGCCGTCTCGTCCGCGTCATCAAGGCCAGGCCCGATCAGCACTGCTTCCGCTGATTCCAGTTCCGGCTGCAACGCCTCGTGGGCTGTCGAACGGACGGAGCCGGAGGACGTTTCGGGCAAGCCGATCACCCCTGCCTCCGGCAGGGCGACTGCCAAAGCAACGGCCGTGGATTCAGCAACGGCAAGCGTGAGGCGGCCCGCGCCGGCACGAAGCGCGGCGGTGCCGGCGAGGAGGGCGGCCCCCGGTGTTTTGCGGCTCCCACCTACGACCAGCACCGTCCCCCGATCGAGCTTGTCCGAACCTGGTGCCGGCAGCGGCCAGCTTCGCAAAAGGGTGGGGGTTACCGGGATGGCCGGCAGGTCACGGACGGACATCGGCGTCGCTCCCGTGCTCGGTGAGCGTGACTCCTTGCTCCAGGAGATGGTCTGCGATATTGAAGCTCTGCAGCGTCCAGGGGCCGTGACCTTCGGCGCGGATATACCGCGTAACGGAAGCGTTCAGAATGGTGTTTGTGCCGGCTATATCCAGCAGTTCCTGTTCGGAAAGCCCCTCCAGAAGGTACCGGAAAAGCAGGATGACGGCGTCATGGCCGACCACGAGGACCCGTTCTCTTCCGGAGATCTGTTCAAGATCGGAGAGAAAGCTCCGCAGCCGCAGCGCGACATCGGTCCAGGACTCGCCACCCGGAGGCCTGTAGTAGAACTTCCCCAACCATCGGCGACGCCGGGCCTCATCGGGCAGCCTCAGCTCCACTCCCTTGGCGGTCAGCATGTCCAGGACGCCAAGCTCGCGGTCCCTGAGCCGCTCATCCACGAGGAGCGACACCTTCCAGCCCGCCGCCCCTACGACCATTTCCGCGGTGCGACGCGCCCGGGCGTACGGAGAGCACAAGACCACGTCCGGGCACTGCGACGGTGGGAGCCGGCTGAACGAACTACCGAGAGCGGTGGCCTGCTCGTAACCGAGGGGGGACAGGTCGACGTCGGCATCCCGCGCCGGGACCTCAATGACTTCCGCGCCGGACAGTCCAGCCTTCGAGGCTGCTACGTTTCCCAGGCTCTCCCCGTGACGCACCAGGATCAGCTCGACGGCTCCATGGCCGGATAGTGCCCGCATGCTTTCGCTCACAAGAATCTCCTTCGTCGAGACAGGGACCGGACTGCTTCGGTGTCGCCCCGATAGCCACACGGTCATCGGCGTCGCCGGAGGACGGCGTCTAGCCAAGTTCGGCGCCGCGTCCTTCCCTTGGGTCTATGCTACTGCTAAGCATGCTTATTATTCCGCGATGCTTGAGTTGACATGGGGAGGAGCAAAATGAACGTCCTGATCAAACTACTTGGCCTGGTTGTGGGCATGGGTGCCGGAATGGCGGCGAACAAGGCCCTGGAGGCCATCTGGAGCAAGTCCACCGGGAATTCCGCGCCGAAGGATGCAACCAATCTGGAGGACTCCCTGCCCGGCGTGGTGCTGTTCGCCTTCGCTGGGGGCGCCGTAGGGGCGGTCATCCACGTCCTGACCCAAAGGACAACCAAGAAGGCGTTGATCAGGCTGCAGAAGACGGCGGACGAGGTCTGAACGTTTGCAGGTGACAAGGCCAACAACCCCTGCTGCGCCATGCGGATCCCTTTCCACCTGTAACCTTGACCAGTGGCATTGGACTTTACGGCGATCGACTTTGAGACTGCGAACGGCTTCAGGGGTTCTCCGTGCTCGGTCGGCCTCAGCAAGGTCCGCGGCGGCGTCGTGGTGGAGGAAGCTTCATGGCTCATGCGGCCTCCGGTAAACCATGACCACTTCGAGTACCACAACACCCGGATCCACGGCATCCGCGCCGAGGACGTCGCCGGGGCTCCACGCTTTGGCGAAGTCTTCCCCGAAATCGGCGCTTTCATCGGCGACGATATCCTTGCCGCCCACAATGCGGCATTCGATCTCGGCGTCATCCGTTCCGGGCTCGAAGTCTCCGGTCTGCCGGGCCCCGCTTACGAGTACGTCTGCACGGTGATGTTGTCCCGGCGGTGCTACTCCTTGGTGTCCAATTCCTTGCCCTACGCGGCGGAGGAGGCCGGCGTTCCCCTCGTGAACCACCACGACGCCGCCGAAGACGCCCGGGCCTGCGCCGGAATCCTGGTGGACATCGCGCACCGGAACAACGCCAACAGCATCGCCGAGCTCTACTTGTCCCTCGGCCTGGCCATACCCCGGCAACAGGCTTTCCAGCCCGGAGACGGACTCTCCAAGCAAACCCTCGCCGCGCTCGCGGCCGTCGGTGGAGGGCGCAGCGCGGTCGCTGGCGGGTCCGGCGTCGGGAATGGCGCCGGCCAGCTTGGACGCGCCTGGGGCAATTGGCCTGAAGAAGGCGACAACCCGGCGCCCAACCCCGCAGCGGAACCGGGCCACCCGCTCTTCGGGCAGACAGTCGTTTTCACCGGCGAGCTTGCGATGGCCCGGCCGGAAGCGAAACAGCGGGCAGCGGAGATGGGAGCGAGCCCGGAAAGCCGTGTGACCGGAAGGACAACGGTCCTGGTGGTAGGCGACGGCTTTGTTGCCGGCGATCTCCGGAACGGCCGCCTCACGGGCAAAGCAAAGCGGGTCCTTGAGCTGCACAGCCGAGGCCAGCAGATCGAGGTACTTTCCGAGGGTGAGTTCCTGCAGATGGTCGGCGGACGCTAGCGGCCGCAAAATTCACACGGAGCAACAAAGCTTCCTGTTGTGTAGCAGCGCTCCTAGCCTTGAGCCATGGCACAGGGAAAACAGGCCGATACCGCAGGGTTCACCGCAGCTCCGGCAGGCAGCCGATGGCGCGCCGCCTTCGCCTTCCCCAATCCGGTCAATGAGTATGCCGCCAGGATCACGGCCGGGCTCGTGGTTCTTGCGGCAGTTGCCACCCTCCTGAGCGGCCTCGGTGGGGGACTCGTGCTGATCGCGGCAGGGTTCTGGCTGCGGGTGTTGTTCGGTCCGAGGATCTCGCCGTTCGCTGTGCTATCCGTCAAATTGCTGGCCCCCCGGGTGGGGCCGGCCAAGCTTGTCCCGGGGCCGCCCAAGCGATTCGCACAGGGAATCGGCGCTGCGCTCAGCACGGCCGCCGTGGTCCTGTTCTTCGCCGGTTTCGCCTTGGGCGCCTGGATCCTGCTCGCCTTGCTGATTGTCGCGGCGTCCCTTGAATCGTTTGCGGGATTCTGCCTGGGCTGCGCCATCTTTGGTTTCCTGCAGAAGCACGGACTTATCCCCGAAGACGTGTGCGAAGCGTGCAACAACATCGCGCTTCGCCGGGTTTGACGCGCTCATTGGTTTTGGGCCTCCGGCCACCTAGCCCACGGTGACAGCGATAAGCCGTTGCGCCATGCCACGGATGACCTCAGGGGCCTCAAGGGCTTCAAGCCAGTCCGAGGGCAAAGCTTCTTCGCCATGGAATGCCCCGAGGATATTGCCCGCGATCGACGCGGTGGAGTCACTGTCACCGCTGTGGTTCAGCGCCACGGCTATGGCCTGGCGGAAATGGGCGGCCGGATCCAGCTGGCCCCCGGCGGTGGCGCCGGTTGCCAGCACCGCATAGAGTCCGACGGCGAGTGCCTCCTCCGCCACCCAGCCCTCGCCCAGGTGCGCCGTGAGTTCTTCCGGGCTGAGCAGGGTGCCGGCCGAGGACATCTCCAGCGCCTGGCGGAGCCGCTCGAGGAGTTCGGGAGCCGCATCGGGCAATGCCGACACCACGCCCAGGGCATGTTCGGCCGCGGTCCGTGGATCGGAACCCGCTGTCAGTTTGTGTACGAGGACGCTGAAGGCACCGGCAGTTTGCCGGGCTGAAGGGTGTCCGTGAGTCAACGATGCGGCATCAGTGCTCAGCTTGTAGACGGTGGCTTCGGAAATGTGCGGGACCAGGCCGAAGGGAGCGGACCGCATGACCGTGCCGCAGCCCTTCGATTCCGGATTGACGGGCCGAAATTTGGTCCCCATCTGGCCCGTGGCGAGTCCGCTCAGGCAGGCCTTGCCCGGATGCCTGCGATGCCGGAGGACCTCCTGGCTGTCGATCCACCGCGGTTGGGGAACAGGGGCTGACGACGGCAACACGATGCCCTGGGTCGCGAGCCATCGCAGGTAGGCCAGCCAGAGGCACGCCGTTTCATCCGCCGCGACGCCGTCGTTGGCCCATTCGAGGGCCTCCACGATGCCGTCGACGGTGTACAGCGTCATCTGGGTGTCGTCCGAGAAGTGGCTGCCGCCGTCGAGCTGGCCGAAAGAGGTGAGGCCTGCGGCGCCGAAGCGCGAACGGATGGTGGCGACGTCGTCGAACTCGACGGCGTAGCCAAGCGAATCACCCAAGGCACCACCCAACAGGCACCCGCGGACGCGGGACTCGAAGGATGGCACGGCGGAGGGGGACGGTTCAGCACTCATAGTGGTAATTTACCGTGGCTGCTTCGTCGCTCTTCACCTGCCCGCTTATTCGGTGGCTCGCGAACCAGGAGGCAGTGATGCGTGAACCCGCGTGGCGGAAAACCGAAAAACTCCGGACTACAGATTCTCCCTCGCAAATGAGCGGACCTTTTTTGCGTGGATCCGTACTTCGTTGGCGCTGCGGGCCGGTGCTGTCGCCATCGACCAGCTTGCTCGGAACATCGCGCCGCAGCCCGTGCGCATTGTCTTGTGCGTGGTGCTGTCCATCATCGGCGCGGGGCTCGCGACCCTTGCCTCCCGGAGGTGGGCGCAGATGGAGGCGGCGATGCGCAACGACCAGGCGTTGCCGTTCTTGATGATTGCAAGCGCCCTGTCCATCACCGCCCTCGCCTGCGCTGCGGTCGCCGCAATCGCGTTGGGCGGCTAGGCTCGGATTCAGGAAGCGTCCAGACTGGGCTGACACGATGCTGCGGGGCAAGGATGCGGTCCGCCGCGTGGCGTTGCCCTGGCTGGAGCATTCGCCTCCGCAAAAGAGAACCCGAACTTCGAATTAAGGAATCCCTCGAGATGACCACGACTGTGTCCATTCCCTCCTCCCGCGGCCCCGGGCTCCTTGCCCGGTCGTTCGCTGAAGCTCTGGGGACGCTGTTCCTTGTGGTTGTTGGCTTGGGTGTGTTGATCTTCATCAACCCCCAGGCGGTTCCGATGCCGGCCTCGCTGGCAAGCGGCCTGACTGTCGCCGCGGCCATGCTTGCTTTCGGTTACCTGTCGGGCGGCCACTTCAACCCGGCCATCACGGTTGGCCACCTGGTTGCCGGCCGGATGAAGCTCGTTGATGGGGCCGCATACGTGGGGGCCCAGATTGCGGGCGGCCTCTTGGGCGCTTTGGCGCTCTTCGCCGTCGTACGGACTGTGCCAAATATCCCGGATAGCCGAGCCGTCTTTGAAACCTCGACGTCGGGTTTCGGTGCGCATTCCCCCTTCCAGGTTCCGGTGACCGGTGTGATGCTCGTAGAGGTCCTCGGCGCTGCACTCCTGGTGGGGGTCTTCCTGGGGGTAACCGCCCGGCGCAATCCCAGCAAACTCGCCGCGCCGTTCGCAGTCGGCCTGACCGTCGCAGTCCTGCTGCAGCTGGGTCAATCCACCGGCAATCTCGCCTTCAACCCGGCCCGTGCCACTGCGTCCGCCGTCTTCAGCTCAAGCTGGGCGGTGGAGCAGCTTTGGCTCTTCTGGGTCGCACCGCTCGTGGGCGCCGCGATCGCCGGCCTCATCTTCCGAGGGTTCGGCGAGTCGACTCCTGCGGCTGTGACCGAGGTCGAGGAACCCGCAATTTCTGAGGACGCAGAATCGTTGCCGTCCGACGCCTGGGATGAAAAGTCCGACGACGACGCTGACCCGGCCCTTCCGGAAAGTGCGGCCGACGTTTCCGAGCCCGTTCCGACGCCCGTCGATGAGCCTGCCGAAGCCCCCGCCGCGGCACCCGTCGAAGAGAAGCCCGTCGTCGACCCGGCCCGTGAATTCTTCGATGGCAAGCGGGGCTGACGCAGGGATTCAGCTGCCGGGAACGCCCAGTTACGGCCGGTGCCGCCGCGCCGCACCATTAATGTCCGTGCCTCCGCTTAGCGTGAAAACATGAGGCTTTTGCACACGTCGGATTGGCATCTTGGACGATCGTTCCATGGCGTCGGGATGCTCGATGCCCAGCGCAACTTCATCGAGCAGATGCTGGCAGTCATCCGCGAGCAGTCGGTGGACGTCGTCCTGATTGCGGGCGACGTCTACGACCGCGCCCTCCCCGGCCTGGATGTCGTCAAGCTTCTGGACGACGCCCTCGTGCGCATCACGGACGCCGGGGCCAAGGTGGTGCTGACAAGCGGCAACCACGATTCCGCGATCCGCCTCGGGTTCGCTTCACGCCTGCTGGAGCGCGGAGGAGTCCATTTGAGGACCCGCGTGGAGGACCTCGATTCTCCCGTCCTGTTCCCCTTGGATAGCAACAGCGACAGCAACGACAACGCAGCCCAGGCCGGCGCGCCGGTGCTCGCCATCTACGGCATTCCGTACCTCGAACCGAGGCTTGTTTCCGAACGGCTCGGTACTCAAACCGCAAGTCATTTTGACGTCACCCAAGCCGCGGTGCAGCTCATCCGTGAGGACATTGTCCGGAGAAGCGAAGCAGGCCCGGTGCACTCCGTGGTGTTGGCACACACCTTCGCGAGCGGCGGCATTACCTCGGACAGCGAACGCGATCTGAGCATCGGCGGTTTGGGGGCAGTGCCCCTGGATCTCTTCGATGGCTTCGGCTACACGGCCCTGGGGCACTTGCACGGGCGCCAGGAACTTTCGGAGCACGTCCGGTATTCGGGTTCGCCGCTGGCGTACTCGTTCTCCGAAGCCAAGCACCGGAAGGGTGCATGGTTGATTGACGTAGGCATCGACGGTGTTGAGGGCGTCGAGGAAGTACTGTGGACAGCTCCTCGGGAGCTGGCGATCCTCCGCGGGAAGCTTGCGGAGCTTTTGGAGTCGGAGCAATATTCCTGGGCCGAGACTGCGTATTGCCAGATCACCCTCACGGACTCAGCGCGGCCGGCGCAGGCCATGGAACAATTGCGTGTCCGGTTCCCGGACACCCTGGTGCTGGGCTTTGACCCCGAAGACGCCGCCGGAAGGGTCAAGGCCAGCTACAGCAGCAGGCTTGCCGAAGCCGAGGACGATCTGGGTGTGTGCTGCGGCTTCCTCGACCATGTGCGGGGAAGGCCCGCTGACGAGACCGAACTTTCCGCACTTCGTGAAGCCTTGGAAGCAGTCCGGCTGGAAGGAGCAGAGCTGTGAGAATCCACCGACTCGACATTGAGGCATTCGGGCCGTTTGCCGGACTTCAGTCGATTGACTTCGACCAGCTGGGGGCCCAAGGTTTGTTCCTCTTGAACGGTGCTACGGGTGCAGGAAAGACAAGCGTGCTCGACGCCATCTGCTTTGCGTTGTATGGCTCCGTGCCGGGCGCCCGCCAGGATGGCAAACGCTTGCGCAGCGACCACGCGGAGCCGGCTGCGGAGCCGCGGGTTGTCTGCGAATTTTCGGCGCGGGGCAGGCGCTTTGAGATTACCCGTTCCCCGGCCTGGGACAGGCCAAGCGCCCGTGGACGCAAGGGCTTCACCACCCAGCAGGCCAAAACCCTCCTGCGCGAACGGGTCAACGGCTCGTGGGAGGAAAAGACCTCGCGCAACGACGAAGCCGGCATGGAAATCGGTGACGTCCTGGGGATGGACCGGGAACAATTCACCAGGGTGGTCATGCTCCCGCAGGGGGACTTCGCGGCCTTCTTGCGTTCCAAGGCATCCGACCGGCTCGATCTTCTGCAGAAGCTCTTCGGAACCCAGCGCTTTGAAGCGATCGAGCAACAGTTGGCACTCCAGGCAAACGCCGCGCGCGCGCAAGTGGAGGACAACCGGAACGTCCTGGAGTTGCTCGTGCAAAGGGCGGAGTCGGAGTACGCCCAACTTGGCATTGAAGAGGCCGACACGGCGGATCTTGATGGTCAAGGATCCAGTGGGCCCGCGCCTGAACTCCGGCTCGGGAACCTTGAAGCCCTGGCCCGGGCCGAATCTTTGGCGCGGCAGCAAGCCGCCGGCACTGCCGATGCCGTCCGGCTTCACCTGGCAGACAAGCTCACCTCCGCCCGGGAACGGGTCCAACGGCACGCGAAGCTCGACGCCGCCACGCGACGGCGCGAAGTGCTCTCCTCGAGCGCGGGCGAAGTGCGGGAAACCCGCGAGCGGCTCGGGCGCCACCGGAGAGCCGCCGTACTCGGCGGACAGCTCGACGCCGTAGACCGCGCCACGAACGCCCTCGGCCTGGCGGGCTCAACGGCAGAGTCGGCGACGGCGAAGCTTCGTGCCGCCGCCCTGGACCCAAGCGACCCCGGCACGTCCCTCGCCAGGATCCACGAAACGATGGCGGTCGTGGAAGCCCGGATCGGGGACGAACAAAAGCTCGAGGACATCAGTGCCAGGCTGGACGCACTCACCTTGGCGGCAGGGCAGCGCGAGTCGGCCAAAGCCGAACGCGCCCTTGCTTTGGCCGGCCTCCGTGGCGAGGCAATTGCCTTGGAGGGTGAACTGGCCCCGCTGGAAACGGCCGCTGTGGGGCTGCCCGTCCGCGAAGGCGAAGCAGCAGCAGCGGGGAACACCGTCAAGACCGTAGCCCGTTACGCCATCGCCCGGGATTCCTTGGCCGCGGCAGTGAAGCGCCACGCGTTGGCCCGGGCGCTTTCCCAAGACCTTCGCCAACTCTGGCTGGATCTCCGCGAGTCCCGGCTGGCCAATGCCGCCGGCGAGCTCGCCGCAAAGCTGCGGGATGGCGACGCCTGCCCGGTGTGCGGAAGCGCCGAGCACCCATCGCCGGCGGCTGCCGGGCTCACCGCGCTGGCACTTGCCGAGGAAGAGCAATCCGCCCACGAACGCTATGACGCGAGCGAACACGAACTGCTTCAGGCTTCGGCCGAGCTCGCGTCCGCCGAGCAGGAAGTCGCCGTACTCGCCGCCCAGGGCGGAGACATCGATCCGAAGGAAGCTGCTGCGGCGGAGGCGCGGGCCAAAGACGCCCTGGCTTCGGCGCGTTCCGCCGTCGAAGGGCTTGAACGGGTCAAGGCAGACCTCGCACGCACCGCGGAGCGTATTTCCCGTTTGGAGGAGGAACAACTCCGGGAGGACACTGCAGCGGCTCAGGCCGAATCCACCATGGTTCTGCTGGACGAGCAACGTGAGGCCTTGGACGCCATGCTTGGCGGTCTCCGTGATGGCTTCGACACGCTACGCAGCCGGATAGAGGCATTGACCGCGCAACGCGATCTCCTGCAATCGGCTGTGGCCGCGGGCGTCCAGCTGGAACGTGCCCGGGAGGCTGTGGATGATGCGTCCACAGCTTTGGACCGCGCCCTTTCGGCGAACGGGTTCGAGACCGCGGAGGCTGCGCGGCTCGAAATCCTCGACGAGCAGCATGCCGCCAGGCTTGAGGAAGCCATCAGGGCCGCCGAGACCGAGAACGCAAGACTCGCGGAACTCTTCGAATCCGAGGACCTCGTGCTCGCCGCAAAGGAAGCGCAGATCGGAGAGGTGCCCCTGACCGCCGTCGAGCTTGCCGCCCTCGAACAGGAGGCCGGGCAAAGCGAAGAAACGGCCCGCCGTTTGGCTCTATCTGCCGGGCTGGCTGCACGGACCGTGACCAGCCTGGCCGCAATCCGCTCGCAGTACGAAGAGGCTGCCGACGCCGGGCGCGGCCCCCGCGAACGCGCCCGGGTTCTCAACGAACTCGCCGAGACCGCCAGGGGGGCAGGTGACAACGGTTACAAAATGAGTCTCAACAGCTATGTCCTGGCCGCTCGCCTTGAACAGGTCGCGGCTGCGGCCTCGGAGCGGCTGATCGCCATGAGCGATGGCCGGTACACCCTGCAACACACCGACGCCAGGGCAGCACGCGGCGCGAAATCCGGCCTGGGCCTGGAAGTCGTGGACGAGTGGACGGGCCAGCGGCGGGACACCGCAACGCTGTCCGGCGGGGAGTCGTTCATGGCTTCGCTCGCGTTGGCCCTCGGGCTCGCGGATGTGGTCCAGCACGAAGCCGGAGGCGTGGACATCGAGACCTTGTTCGTGGATGAGGGCTTCGGGAGCCTTGACAAGCAATCCCTTGAGCAGGTCATGGATGCGCTCGAAGGACTGCGCGACGGCGGCAGGGTAGTGGGGCTTGTCAGCCACGTTGCCGAGATGAAGCAGAGAATCGGCAGCCAGTTGCAAGTGACCAAGAACCGGAATGGCTCCACTGTGCGGATCGTCGACGCCGCGGCGGCCTGACAATGCCGGTTTGAGGCGCTCCCGCAGGACCCGGCCCGCTGGAAAAGGCACAGCCGTCCGGTAGACTTGGAGGGTTACACCGGGTCGCGCGCATCGGGAGGAGGGACGATGCGCACCTTTCAGCGAACCCGGAATCATGAACTCCTCCCCACAGAACTCCACGGCGAGCACCGCACTGCAGGCTGCCTCTTCAGTTCCATCCGCGCCCCCGAAGGCCGCGCCCCGTCGTTCGCGTCTGCCTGGCCGCTTCGCCCGCCTGCCTGAGCTCGCCGGCCGGAACTTCCTGCCGTTGGGACTCTTCGCACGGCTGCCCCTCGCCATGCTGACTGTCGGCACCCTCACCCTCGTCACGGCCGTCAGCCATTCCTACGCCATCGGCGGCCTCGCCGCGGGAGCCGTCGGTATCGGATCGGCCTTGGGAGCACCGGTGCTCGGTTCGCTCGCTGACCGCTCAGGGCAGCGCCCGGTCCTGCTCGTAGCCGCGGCTGTCAATGCGGTGACAGTCATTGCATTGCTCGTTGCCGCGTACCTGACGCCCGATTTCAGCACCCCCACGGACGCGGCCGCCATTTTGCTGACTGCGTTCCTGGCCGGAGCGAGTTGCCCGCAGGTGGGGCCCATGGCCCGTGTCCGGTGGATGGCGCTGACTGCCGGGAACTTGAATCCACGGAATCCGAACACTGGAGTCGGGGCGAATCCCACGGGTCACGGAAGTGTGGCGTCCAGCCGCGCAGACCTGGACACCGCTTTGTCCTACGAGGGCACCGCGGACGAAGTCACTTTCGTCCTGGGTCCGGCGTTGGTCGGCATTCTCGCCAGCCTCGTGGCCCCTTGGCTTCCGCTCGCATTGGCGGCCGTCCTGACAGCAACTCTCGTACCGGCCTTCGCCGTCCATCCCTCGCAATTGGCTGTGGTGCCGGCAAAGCGCAAGGCGCGCACCGGCGTCGTGAGCATCCCTGCCGAGCGGAAGTCGGGTGCCTTGGCGTGGCTGAAGGTCGCCGTTCCTGTGCTGGCCATGGTCTGCATGGGAACATTCTTCGGGGCAACCCAGAATGCGTTGAGCGCTTTCTCCGCCCAGTTCGCCACGGCGGAGATTGCGGGACTGATGTATTCCGTCATGGGCCTGAGCTCCGCCGTCGCCGCGCTGTCCGTTGCCTATTGGCCGCGGCGCTTCGGCCTGGCCATCCGTTGGGTGCTCGCCGCGGCCGCGATGACGGCCTTCTCGCTGCTGTTGTTCCTCCCCGCCGGGATCTGGCCGATGGCCATCGTTCTCTTGGTGCTCGGAATCCCCGTGGGACCCGTCATGGTGACCGTCTTCCGCATCGGGGGAGTCGTGGCTCCGGCAGGTCGGATGGCAACCGTGATGACCGCCCTGGCGAGCGGCATCGTGGCAGGTACTGCGTTGGGCGCCTATCTTGCCGGCCAGTTGGCCCAGACGCAGGGTCCGGGCGCCGCATTTGTGGTGTCGACCGCTGCTTCGGGCGCGCTTCTGGTGCTCGGCATCGTTGCAGGACTGGTCCTTCGGCGCAAGCCAAGCACCCAGCACTAACGACGCCCGCTCACTTATGGGCCGCTTTCGGGGAACCCTCTTTCAGATCATCTGCACGAGCGTTGCCGGTTTCGGCCTCATAAGTGAGCGAGCGTTGGAAGGGGACGGTGCGAGCCCATCGGCGGGGTCCGTTGCCTGGAGCCCACGGGCGGGTCCTTACGCCAGCTGGGCCCCTATGCGGGCCGCGCTCGCTGCCAGTGCTTCGCCGACGGCGGCCTGGTCCTGTTCGCGGCGGATGTAGACGACGGCGATCGCGGCGGGCCGCCCACCCGGCACCTGGATTGGGGCGGCGAGGGAAGACAATCCGGCGATGACCTCGTCGTGGCTTGCCGCGTAGCCGAGCCTGCGGGCTTCGGATGCTTCCGGGCGATAGGGCAGGCCAGGAGCGCGGACGGCCCATTCTTCCTTGCTCATGGTGGACTGGATGGCGATCCCAGGCGCCCCGGTGTTCACGGGGTGGCGCGTGCCGGGATGTTGTGCCAGGGTGGCGGCCGAGTGGCGCGGCTCGACCGTGACCAGCGTGACGCAGTCCTGATGGTCCCAGACCGCGACGAAAGCCGTCATGTTCAGGGTGTTGGCAAGCTGGGTCAGCTCCGGAAGGGCGGCCGTCTGGAGGTCGCGGGAGACACCCCTGGCCAGCACCGCAAGTCCGGGCCCGGGCTGGACACGTCCGGCGTCGTCGCGCACCAGCAGGGAGTGATCCTCAAGCGTGCGGAGGATCCGGTAGGCCACCGAACGATGAACACCCAAGGCGCCGGCGAGTTCCGCAATGGTCAGGGGGCGCTCGGCAGCCGCCAGGATTTCGAGGGCCTGGATGCCCCGGGAGAGGGTCTGCGACGGCGAGACTGTCGCCGTCGTTTCCTGCAGGCTCTTAGCGGCGCTGGGAGACATCATGCGCTCCATCCTATGTTGGGTCTAACGCGGCTTGCCCGCCGTCTTGTGCTGTGACACGCAAGAGACTATGGTTCTTTATGAGAATTTGTTGTTCAAATATAGAACAAATCCATATATAGAACAATCTCCTAGAACAATCTCCAGCCAGGGATCCACGATGATTGCCAAGTCCAGCCAGAATGCGGAGCCGGGACCCCTCGGCCGCACCTCGAGGCCGCGGGCACATCATTTCCGCGGCAGCCTGGGCCGCTTCGCCACAGGCGTTGCCATCGTGACATTCGACGGCGTCAGCAAGCGGCATGGCATTACCGTCAATTCCTTCACCTCGGTGTCCATGGAGCCGCCGCTGGTCCTCGTCAGCATCGCCCGCAACACCAAAGCCCACGACGAGCTTGCCGGGCGCCCATTCACCGTCAATATCCTGGGCGCCGAACAGAAGCAGCTGGCCTTGCATTTCGCGGGCCGTCCCGGGCCCGAGCCCCATTGGGTCGAAGGCGACATTGCGCCCCGGCTATCCAACGTCCTCGCCTATTTCGAATGCACGCCATGGGCTGCCTACGACGGCGGTGACCACACCCTCTACCTGGGTCAAGTGGTGGATTTCAACTACCGCAGCGGCGACGCACTCGCCTTCGCCAACAGCTCCTTCACCACCATCCCGGAAAGCCAATTGGGAATGGAGGATCTTTTGTAGTTGATGCGGGGCCCGTCGACGTCGCATCCACATGCCGTTTCAGCTCAACCATCATTGGAGACAACCATGGGAATCCGGACCGGACAGCAGTACCTGGACAAGCTCAACTCGATGAACCCCCACGTCCTGATCGACGGCGAAACGGTCACCGAGAAGATCGCCGACCACCCGTCATTCAGGAACGTGGCCCGCACGTACGCGAAGCTCTTCGACATGCAGCATGACCCGAAGTATGCGGACGCCCTCACCTACGAGTCCCCGACGACCGGCGACCGGGTGAGTGCCTCGTTCCTGGTGCCGCGCAGCAAGGAAGACCTCGAGCATCGGCATGCAGCTATCCGCACCTGGGCTGAGTATTCCCTTGGATTCCTGGGCCGGACGGGCGACTACATGAACGGCGCCCTTACGGCGCTTGCCGCCGCGGAAAAATGGTTCGCCCAGGCCGATCCGATGTTCGGCGAAAACATCCGCAAATACTACGAGCATTGCCGCGAAAACGATCTCCTGGCCACGCACACCCTGATTCCACCGCAAGTCAACCGTTCGGTGTCAGGTTCCGAGCAGCTCGGCGGCCAGCTCTCGGCCAGGGTGGTGGAAGAACGCGAAGATGGCATTGTGGTCCACGGTGCGCGGATGCTCGCCACGATCGCACCGATCGCCGACGAGCTTCTCGTGTTCCCCTCGACGCTTCTGCGCTCGACGCCGGAAGATGCTCCCTATTCCTACGCGTTTGCCCTCCCGAACGATGCGCCCGGCATGCGCTACCTGTGCCGGACGTCGCTCTACAACGGCGGAGGCACCCACGACGAGCCGCTCGCCAGCCGATTCGAGGAGATGGACGCCGTCGTCGTTTTCGACCATGTGTTCGTGCCCAACGAGCGCATCTTCATGCTCGGGCATCCTGAGCTGTGCAATGCCTTCTATTCCGAAACCGGCGCCGGGGCCCTCATGACCCACCAGGTGGTCACGCGGACCATCGCGAAGAGCGAGTTCTTCCTGGGCCTGGCCTCCGAGATTGCCGCATCGATCGGGGTGGACGGTTTCCAGCACATCCAGGAGGACCTCGCGGAGCTGATCGAGACCGTCGAAATCGGCAAGGCCCTCATGGTGGCGGCGGAAGCCCAGGCCGCTCCGAGCCCGGACGGCGTGTTCCTGCCGCACTGGCCCACCCTGAATGCGGCCCGCAACTGGTACCCCAAGGTTGCCCAGCGTTTCCCCGCGATCATCCGGAAGTTCTCGGCGTCCGGCCTCATGGCCCTGCCGGGCGAAGCGGACGTGGCCAGTGAGGCATTGCCGGACATCGAGCTGTACCTGCAGGCGAAGACGCTGACCGGCCCGGAGCGCGTGCGCCTCTTCAAGCTCGCCTTCGATGCCAGCATTTCCGCGTTCGCCGGGCGCCAGGCCCTGTATGAGTACTTCTTCTTCGGTGACCCTGTCCGCATGGCGGCCGCCCTGGTGAACAGCTATGACCGCGAGCCGGCCCGCGCGCGGGTGCGGGAGTTCCTCGAGCGGAAAGACTGAACGCGCCACGGCGCGGACGACGACGACGGCGGCGAGCGTCGCCGTCGACTTCCGGCAGCTGTGCGGGAGGATCTGGCCAAACAGAGGGGCGCCCGCCCACGGAAAAAGGGGACTGACGGTGCTGACCGTCAGTCCCCTTTTCCGTTGCCGGACCGCTCTCAGGGCCTGGGGTAGATGGCGTTGGTGCGGTAGAGGAAGGCCGCGGTGGCGTCGCGGGCGACTGCGATGCCGGGCCGGAATTCCGACGTGCCGTCAGGGAGGGCCCAGCCGGTGGTGATCTTGTTGTTGGCGAGCCAGGTGATTTCCTTGTAGAAGGGGTAGTTGGCAGGCACATCGATGAAGTTGCTGCTTACCGTGACTGCAGGACTTCCGTTGAGGCGATAGATGAAGGCTGCCATGGCATCGCGGTTGACAGTGCCTTGTGGATGGAAGGTCGGTGCCCCGTTGGGGCCGTCGTTATAGCCGGTGGTAATACCTTGGTCTGCCAGCCAGGACACTTCCTTGTAGTAGGGGCTGTTCGTTGGATAATCGGCGAACTTCGGTGTTGCCGGCGGGGTGTACGCAGGGCTGCCCATGTAGCGGTAGATGAAGGCGGCCATGGCTTCGCGGCTGATGGACTCCAAGGGCCGGAACTGGCGGGTCTGGTCCGGCATGGCCCAGCCGGTGGTGATGCCTGCGTCAGCGGCCCAGGTGATTTCCTTGTAGAAGGGGTAGCTCGAGGTCACGTCGGTGAAGGAATACGACGCAGACGCCGATTCATTCTTCACGATGAGGTCGTCCACGTAGATGTCGGCCTGCTGCGTCGGGTGTTCCGAGCCCAGCATCACACTGCTCACGGACGTTGCCGAGATGTTGAGGGTGCTGGAGGAGAAGACGGACTTGTCATCGAACCAGACTTGGGCCGCCGTGGCGCTTCCATTGGCGGTGACGTCCATCGCGATATGGTGCCAGCTGTTGAGCGCAACGGTCCCGACCATCGTTGTATAGCTGAAGGTGCCGTCCGGCGCAGTGACCCTCAACACGAAGTTGGACGTGCTGTTGTAACGGAAGATGTCCATGATCCGTGTCGCCCCGGAGAAGAAGCGGAAGTAGGGAACATCGTTGCCTGCCACACCGGCGGTGGTGATGTTGAACCAGCCGGCCGCGTAGGCATGGGTGGTGCCTGAGGGAAGGGGCACGGACATATTGGAGATCGAACCGGCATCAATCGTTGCGTGCAGGTAGGCGGAGCATGCGCCGTCGTGGGCCATGGTCGAGCTGACAGCGGCCGTTCCGGTCCCTTGCGTGACGGGTGAGTACGGGGACAAGGTCCCGGATTCGAAGTTGTCGGCAACCACCGTGGTGCCGGGGAAGCTGTCCGTAGGTGCAGCGGTTCCCGGCTGGCAGGTGACCGACGCTGCCTCGGCGGGTGCCGCAACAATTGCCGCGCTTGCACCCAAAGCGAGGCCGAGAATTCCGGAGAGTCCCAACCGGTACAGTCGTTTCATTGTCCGTCCTCCAAGCTACGGTCGACACCCGGCTTCCTCGGAGGTGCGAGGAAGCCGGCTTTGATCTGCCTGTGGCGAAAGTTGTTGCGACGGTCCCCGGCCCAGGCACCCGGCAATGCCGTCGAGAACCAATGGCACCATGGGTGCGGTTACAGTTGCGTTACCAAATCCAGGATTGCAGTGCTGGCCGGTGCGGATTCTCCGCAAGGTCAAAGTCGGGTGTTGAACACGTCCCGCCCGAAACTCCGCAGCCCGGGTGCTCCGGCATATCCGAGACGGGGGACGGCGAAGATGTCCTCCATGGTGGCGAGAAGGCTGTAATGGTTGTACATCGTCCCGCTCGTGGTGCCTGGACTGCTGAATGGAGACAGCACCAGCGCGCCGATAAGTCCTCCGGCTGTTCCCCCCGGCAGGCCCGAGGGGCCGGTTGCGTTACCGTCCGCCTCGTCGAAGGTGATGACGAGCGCGCCGTCCTGCCTGTAGGCCGGTGAGTTGAGGATCGCGGGGACTTGTTCCTTGAGCCAGGCGTCGGCGCTCTCCAGCCCGCCGGGCTGTCCGTCGACGCAGGGGCTGTCGTGGCCGTCGTGGCAAAGGTTGGGGCTGATGTAAGTCAGGTTCGGGGTGGTGGCGGCAGACTGCAGGTCCTTCGCGAGGTTGGAGTAGTCCACGACGTTGTTTTGGCAGTCGGTGGAGGACGTGATGCTGGCGAAATAGACGAAGGGATTGTGGCGGGTGGCATACTGGTCATTGATTTTGGCGTTCTGGGAAGTGTCCTTGGCGCCCGGGTTCGGGTGGCGGCACGCCGTGCCCATGTCTTCCATGTATCCCTTCCAGGTTTTCCCGGCGTTGCTGAGTTGCCCGGCGAGCGTCGGGACTGAAGCGGGGTAAACGCAGCCCGATCCGAGCACCTGGCCCGGGTCCGCGGTTCCTGTCTGGACGAACGGGGCATACGTCGTGCAGTCATTGCGCGTCATCGGGTTGGATGCCTGTCCGGAGATCTGGGCGAGATAGTTGGGGTTGGAATGGTGGGCGACGCCGTAGTACTGGGTCAGGAGGACTCCTTGGCTGCGCAGGGTCTGGGAGAGGTAGGGGGCTGCCGAGTCCGGGCCCCAGGTCTTGTCGTAGCTCTGGTTTTCCAGATTGATCACGAAGACGTGCCCGATCTTCCCCGCTGCCGCGGCCGTCGGCAGGGGGCTGTCGGTGGGCGACGGGGCCGCCGACGTCGGGACCGTGGACGAGCCGGTCGTGGCGGTGGTGCTCGGACCGGGAGCCGGTGTTCCGTCACCCGACGGACCTTGGCAAGCCGTGCCGACCACCAAGAGCGCGGCAACCAGGACGACGCGCTCAACCCTGGGTCGGCGGTGCTGCGGACGGACGCGGCCCGGGACTCTTCTGCCGGATGTCATTCTGAGTTTCATCTGATCCTGCTTCCTCCACGATCCTGCCGATCCCGGGCGGCAGACTTGGCCGGCATGCCGGCAGGTCCGCGCCGAACGGTGACGCTTCGTCTTGGCGGTAGCAGGTATCGCGGAAGCGTTCCGGTTCGGACACTTTTGCACACTATGTCCAACGGGGCCATGGTTACCGGCTTCGGGTTCGCTGTGAATTCGCAGCCAAGGCAATGGATGCTGCCGCTCCACGTCCCGATCATGGACGAAGAGGGCGGGCCTTGTATCGGCGTGGGTTTGCCGCCACACTGGCTCCCATGCACGTGGACGAGCGGCGAAACAGCAGGAATTTCAAGACTGCGCGCCGTGCGGGCATCCCGATCGTTCTCGTCGCTTCCTTGGCGCTGGTCCTCTCCGGGTGCGTCGCCGGACCCCCGGGTGGCCCGGCGTCGCCGGGCGCAAGCCGGTCGGCCGGAACGTCGACGGCGGGGGCCGGCGCAGGGCAGTCCCGGGCGACGGGACAAATGCCCGTGGGGGACCTGCCCGGGTGGCGGCAGGTATTCACTGAAGACTTCAGCGAAGGGGACGTTCCGCTGGGGAGTTTCCCCGGGCCCGCGTACAACGCCAAATGGAGTGTCAATTACGCCGACGGGACACCGGACACGGCCGGTCAGCAAAGCGGTGGCAAGTCGGGCTACTACCCATCGAAAGTGCTCAGCGTCAAGGATGGGATGCTCGACATGTACCTGCACAGCGAGAAGGGTATCTCGATGGGTGCGGCACCCGCGCCGAAGCTGCACCCTGCCAACGGGCGTCCGTACGACAGCCTGTTGTACGGCCGGTATTCGGTGCGGTTCAGGTCCGAGGCATTGCAGGGGTTCAAGACGGCGTGGCTGTTGTGGCCCGATAGCGG
Organism: Arthrobacter sp. efr-133-R2A-63; assembly: GCF_030209795.1. Lineage (NCBI taxonomy): Bacteria > Bacillati > Actinomycetota > Actinomycetes > Micrococcales > Micrococcaceae > Arthrobacter > Arthrobacter sp. efr-133-R2A-63. Next base: position 26,374 of record NZ_JARVRG010000013.1, read on the forward strand.
AGTCTGGCCGCAGGACGGAGAGATCGACTACCCCGAAGGCGATCTGTCCAAGTCCTTTTACGGCGCAGTCCACCAGGCTGGCTCGGACAAGAACATCTTCCATGAAAACCCGTCCGGTGCCCGGTTCACGGCATGGCATACCGCGACCACCGAATGGACGCCCGGGCGCGTTGAGTTCTTCCTCGATGGTGTCTCGATCGGTGTCAGCACGGTCGGCATCCCCGACAAGCCGATGCATTACATCCTCCAAACCGAATCCTGCCTGACCGGCTGCCCCGCGCCGGCAACGGCCGGGCACCTGCAGGTGGCCTGGGTGGCAATCTGGGCGAAAGCGTAGGCGCACTGTCCGCACGTTCGTTATGGCGCCGGTTCCTCTCGCCGCGACCGCCGGTCCACGGCAACGAGCAGGCCCAAGGTCAGCACGGCCAAGCCGGATACAGCCGCCGATGGATGCCAGAAACCGGCGTAAAGCATCGCCGTCGAGAGCAGGATGGCCAAGGCGAGGCTGAAGCTCACCGCTATCGCCACGGCCAACGGGAGCATCTCGAATCCGGTTCCTTTCCGGATGCGCCGGGGTTTCAGGAACAAGATGAGGGCCGTTCCCGGGCCGGCGAGCAGGAACGGGCCAATGACAGCAAGGCGAAGTCCCTCCGGGCCGGTGAAGGACAAAGGAATCGACGCCACTGCCATAACCGCCACTACCGCGCCGATCGTCGCGACGCTCCGGTGCCTAGATGCCATTCGGTGCTCCTTGCAGGTGGTAGACCACACCGCCGGCATTGCGGGACTCCAGCGACCAGCCTCCCTGGAGGGCGCACCTGTCGATGAAGTGTTGCAAGCCTTCGCTCGGCCCCGTGTTGAGAACACCGGATGCGCTGACCTGGCTTGCAGTGACGATCAAGTAGGCGCCCGCGGACGGGACGAGCTGGGTTATCGACAAGCAGCCGGGCTGCGGGTCCCCAGGGCGTGCCGGCTCCGCTGGGAGGACCGTTTGGTACCGGTATCCGGCGTAGTGCGCATACCTCCAGGCCGTGTCGTGAACGGCCTCGATGAGGACCGAGCCATGCGGGGCGGTGGCGTACAGCTGATTGACGAGGGCGATCTCATCCGGAGTGAAATTCTCGATGGCATCATTGCCATACCGGGTGGCGACTGTGCCCGTGGCGATGATCGATCCGAGCAGCAGGAGTACGCCCATCCGACGCAGTCCGGGCGGACTCGGGCCACGGGGAAGCAGCGGAAGCACGACCAGGCTCGCGGCGAACGGAAGGCTGAAGAGGTAGATCCGGAGCAGCAGCTCGCCGCCATACGACTGGAGCGGAAACATGACGAAGGGCGCCACGGTCCCCAGTGCGGCAGCCAGCCACGGCCTCCGCAGCCGTCGCCCGCGGAGGCTGCCTAGTCCTGCGAGGACCCAGACCAGGGCTCCCTCCGCGAGCCGGGAGTAGACGATGAACTGGTGGGCCGGACTACCGCCCACCCTGTTGAGCAACGAGGCTGAAGCGGCGGCGTTGATGTTGCCGATGGACCCGAAGAGCGTGTGCAGGTGGCCGATGAGGAAAGGGGTGGCGGCCAGGACCAGCCAGCAGACCGGAAGCAGTAGCGCCAGGACCGGAAGGAAGCGCAGCCGGCACCTTCCGCTCAGGGCGAGCAGTGCCAGGATGGGGATCGCGGCAAAGGGAGTGAGCTGATGGGCAACCGTCATCCCGGCCAGCAGCACTACGCACACTGCGGCCAAGGTGATGAAGGCAGACCCCGGCAATTCGCCTGGTATCGGCGCCGGTTTGCCTGGTTCGAGTCGACGGGCAAGATTCCTGAGCCGGCCGGCGGGCTTGCCCGCCGGCTTCCACGGCCACCCGGGGAAAACCGTCAGGACACAGGCGATCAAGGTCAGCAGCAGCAGCAAGGCGCAAGCCTGTGGGGAGAGGTAGTCCTGCCCCACCCAGCTGGCCAGGTAGAACATCCACACGGCGGCCCATGCTTGCCTGGGACTGGAGCCAAGGCGCAGGGCCAGCGCCAGCAGGGCAGGCATGAACAGGACGTTGACGCCGACCGGCGCCCACGTGGCAACCCAGGTCAGGTCATGGACTCCCGTGGTATTCGAGAGCATCGCCAGCAGCCCGAAAAACCCGGGCCAGTTGAAGTAAGCGTCCAGCTTCCGGTCCAGTCCTCCGGTTTGCGTGATGTAATCCGTGATGCCCAAGTGGCGGTAGCTCGCCTCCAAACGGGGCAGGCCATGGATGATCGGGTCGGCCCCATGCAGGACGACGATCAACACCAGAAGCTGAACGACGAGCAGCCACGGGCGAAGAACCTTGAGGCCGAGGGAACCGACGAACCCGGCGAGGCTCAGGCCCAGGGCAAAAAAATAGCTGGGAGGCAGGACCTGGATCAGGCCGGCACCGCCAATGTCCTGGGCGTTTACTGTTTTGAGCGCCCACACCCCCAGGATCAAGGCAGTTGCCGCCATCACCGCGAGGGCACCCGGAATCCGCGGGTCACCGCGCTCGGCCCGATGTTGGGCGGGATGCAGGCGCTTCGGGCCGGAGGCGACGAGGGGCAACGTCCCGACGTCGGATCGGTGCAAGCGGGTGGAGGAGACACTCCAAGGGGCTTGTACGGCCATTACGGTGCCGGTACTCCGTGCGCAGGCGACCCGGAAGTGCGCCCGATATTCCGTCTGGTCCAGGCGGTTCCGTGGCCCCGTGAGAAACGGTGCAAGCGGCCGCCGGCGACCACGGCTGCTCCCAGTTGGGAGACCAACCAGAGCACGGACACTCCCGTGAGGCCAAAGTGCTGGGCGACTGCGGGAGCAGGTGCCACCGCGAGGACGCACGCGGCAATCGCGACCACCGTGGCTTCAGCCAAACGCCCGGTGGAACGGCACACCCCGTAATAGACCTGTGTGACGCAAGTGAACATCAGCGCCGGGACCAGGAACGGCAGCAGCACCCACGCCGAGGCGTAGCCGGACCCCAACAACGGCAGCAGCAGGGAGCCGGCCGCCAGCAGCAACACCCCGGCAAGCCCGGTGAGGAAGAGGCTCATCTGCAAAGCCCTCCGGACCAGGCCTGGAGGTGAAGGAACGCGAGGATCGGACGTGTCGGCAGCAATAGCGGTCTGGAGTGAATAGCCAGCCGATTGGGGCACGAAAAAGATCGCTGAAGCCAGCATCCAGACGACGTACCAGGCTGCTGCGGCCGAGGTATTCAGCGCCGCCGCAACGACGAGCGGGAGAACGTAGCCCGGCGCGCGGTCGGCAAGCATCAGCGCGTGCTGGCGAAGGCCCGGACCCCAGACTTTCACCACTTCGCGCCAGTTCGCTTGCGTCCACTCCAGGGCGGTATCTGTGCGTCCGAGCTGGCGCAGGCCGAGGAGCACGCTCGCCAAGGCACCCATGGCCACGGCAACGACGATGGCGGAAGGATCCCGGTAGCCGGCGAACAGGCAGACGGCGAGGGTGCCAAGCTGGAACAGGGCCTGCACGAGACTGCGCGTCAACGCGCGATCCGCCCGCGCCTGGGCGACGGCGATGTGGTCGAACTGGTATGCGACGGCGGCGAGGAGCGCCGCGGCGAAGAAGGCGGCGCTCATCACGGGGTTCGTCCACGCGGTGCCGACGCCGGATCTCTGGAAAGAGGTTACGACGAGCAAGCCGGTGGCCATGAGGAGCGACGAAAAGCTCACGGCGGCGACGCTTGCCGGAATCAGGGCCCGGCCCTGGTCGGCTTGGGCGGGAAGCACGGACAGCGTGGCCGGGCCGACGCCGAGCATGCCCAGTTGCACGGTCAGCATGGTGGCTGCGACCACAGCCGAGGCCAGCCCCAGGCGGTCGGCAGGAATCACGACGGCGGCGAGGGCCCAGAACAGCAGCCCGGCCGCCATTGGCGCAATGCGGGCCGCCGCGAGCCACACGGCGTTCCCGCCGAGGGACAGTCCGTGCCTGGGGAGTCGCAGCAAGGTGCTGCCAAAAGCCCCGTAGTTGTAGAGGACGAAGCCGGCCCAATAGGGGAGGTATCGGGGAGCGGTGGCCAAGGAGAGAAGGACCCCGCGGGCCGTCGCGAGCAGGGGCAGGAATACCAGCCAGGCGGCGCGGCGCGGGTGCTTGTGCATCGTGCGCGCCAAACCGGCGCCGTCCTGAAGCCATTGGTCGCGGGCGTATTCGAAGCTGTCAGCGAACCGGTGCCTGACGAAGGTGGTGGGCGAGACGCCGAGGCGGTATCCACCGGCCTCGAGCCGGATCCGGAGTTCTATGTCTTCGCCGGACCGGAAGCTTTCATCGAATCCGGCGTCCAGCAGCACGCTGCGGCGCATGAGGGTGGCGCTGACGCCGAACCAGGAGCGGACCCTGCTGTGGTTATGGTGCCAGGCGAGGGCGGCACCCCAGTAGCCCGCGCCGTCGGGCTCGCTCACCAGTCCGAATTGCAAGCCGTCGAAGCCGCCCGCCTGGAACTCCTTCATCAGGTTCTCCAGAACGCCAGGGGGCACGATGACGTCGGCGTCGATGAGAGCGACAAGGTCGGCGTGCGCGGCCCTGGCACCGAGCATCCGCGCCGCCGGGAGTCCGCGCCCCTCGTCGGAGATGACGCGTGCCCCGTACGAACGGGCTATCTGCACGGTGGCGTCATGCGAACATCCGTCGATGACGATGACCTCGCGGGGGTTCTGGTCAAAGACGGACTCCAGGCATTCGGCGAGCCAGTTGGCGGCGTTACGGGCCGGGATCACCACAGACACGTCCAGGACGCTGCCGGCGTCCTCGTTCCTGCTCACGGCCCGCCATCCACCAAGGAGGTGACCGTGCCCGCGACATAGTCCGAGGTCTGGTCCGCGGACCACGCCACCGGAAGGCGCAGCACGAAGCACGGAACGTCACCCAGCGCCCTGGTGACTACGGAGGTTTTCGCGGAGAAGTGCTCGCCCAATGGCACGAGGCCAGTGGCCCCCAGGGCCTCGATGAGTCGCCGGGAAACCAAAGGCAATTCCGAATGGAAGTTGCCGACAATGCGGGCCGCCATCCAGGCCTCTGTGCGGCGTTCCAACCTGGCTTCCGCTCCGTCGAAACGTTCGAGGAAGACGGCGATCCGCGCAGGCGCCCGGGGAGCGATCTTCCCTGCGCCGAATACCTGTTCCGGGTGGACCATCCTGTGCTCGGGCGACCACCGCCGGGTGAACGCGGCAGTGCGTGGATAACGGACGATGACAGGGTGTACAGCGGTGGCCACACCGCTGATCGTCGACGTCAACCAGCCGGGCGCGAGCGGCTTGCGGACTCCCTGGAACAAGTCCGGATAGATTGGCCGGTGGTGGGGTTTGATGAACATCGGTTTCGCGTAGGACAGGAGCGTCCCCTCCGCAGTGATGAATCCCCAGTCATCGGCCATGAAGCCGACCTCCGGCATGGCCAGGAGTTTCGCGACTGTACTTGTCTTCCCGACCCCGCCCCATGCGGGCATCAGGATGCCCGCGCCCCGATAGTTCACCATCGCCGCGTGGACCATCGCGGTATCCTGCCGGATGCACAAGTGGTCCAACAACGGCACGACTGCCGTGAGGAGCTCGCCCGCCCCTTCGATCACGAATCCGTTGTCGGTCCGGGTCACCTGGACCCGGTCCTCCGGGAGGAACAAAGAATCGTCTGTATACCGGTAGGCGTCTTCGGCATGGGATTGCGAGGGAACCGGACTGACGCCGCCGCTGATGTCCAATTGCAGGGGGGACGTCGAAGGGCCCAGGAACGGGGCCAGCATGTCACGTAGCTGCGCCTCGCCTGGGGTGCCCTGGGCGACCCTGATGGCGACGCGTCCGTGGACGTCAAAGACAACTGCCGGTGACGAGGCAATCTGCTGGTTAATCACTGGGCCTGCCTCCACTGGTGTCGCGAATAAGCCGGTACAAAACGGAGCCGGACACCCGCACTTGGGGCGATGACGTTTCCCACAGGCTCTGCAGATAGCCGATCGCGGTGACAGCCAGAACCGCCACAATCACTCCGGCCCTGGCCAGCCCTCCCATGTCGCCGTCGCGCGTGCACGAGCGTAGTCCGGCAAGGACAGCTCGCGGCAGCACCCGGCGGACGTATCGGCGTTCCGGTCCAAGGATTTCGCCACGGCCGAGGAGCCGTGTCACCTGGGCCTTCGAAACACCTTCAGACCAGGCTCTCGCCAGCATGTAGCGCAGGGTGCCACGCGCAGCCGGCACATGGTGGCGGACCACGGCCGCCGGCTCGTAAACCACCCGTGTTCCCGGGGCGCCGATGGACGCCCGCAGGCACAATTCGGTTTCCTCGCATCCAAGCGGGCGGCCGCCTTGCCGGCCAAGGGACGCATTGAACCCGCCGACGCGCTCAAAGACATCGCAGCGGAAGGACATGTTCGCCCCGATCACGTTACGAACCTGCGCCGCGACCCTGGGCAAGCCCTTATAGGTACACCCGACAATCCAATCCAGCTCTTCGGGAAAGTGCGCCGGCCTGCCTGATTCCCACACGGGTTCAACCCGGCCACCGACCGCCAACACGTCCGGATCGTCATAGAACAGGACAAGCCGGGCCAGCCAGTCCGGGGCGGCTTCGGCGTCGTCGTCGAGGAAGGCCACAATGTCACCGGTCGCCGCCTTCACCCCGGTGTTGCGGGCGCCGGAAAGACCCCGCGGCCCGGAGTTCTCCACCACTTCGACTCCAAGAAGCGCGCCCGTCAGCCGCCGGTACAGTCCCAATCGCCGGTACAGGTCCTCGTTGTGGTCGACGACGACGACAACCTGTTCCGGCCGGAACGTTTGGGACTGGACCGAGGCGATCCCGCGGAGCAACAACTCCCACCGGGCTTCGGTGAAGCAACAGATCACCACGCTGACGCTTGGCCAGCCGGCGGCGCTCCCGGGCATCAGCCGTCCGCCAGCATCGCCAGGACCGTTTTCGGGTCGGTGGGAACATGGGGGAGCCTCATGTCCGGGTACCGGTACTTGACGCGCCGGAGCGCCTCCGGCCGTACCCCCGCCGTCGGCGCGTCCCAACCGACGCACTCACGGGTCAGTGTGCGCAGGACCCGCCAGCCGTCCCGGAAGGTCTGCAGATGTGAATTGCCCGAAATGCGGGACAACTCGTGGCTTGGCACCTCAGCGATCCGAAGCCCGGCCCGCGCCGCGCGGGACACCAACTCCGTCTCGATTTCGAAACCGTCGGACTTCAGTTCCAGGACCTCAAGGCACTCCCTGCGGAAAGCGATGTATCCGTAGCAAAGATCCGAGAAGTTACAGTGCAAGGCTTTGTTCGCGAGCCCCGTGAGCGCCCGGTTGCCCAGGTTGCGCAAACGCGTCAAGTCATCGGATCCGCCGCCGGTGACGTAACGGGAGCCCTTGACGAAGTCGTGGTCGTGCTGCAGGGGCGAAACGAACCAACCGATCTCCCTCGGATCCATGCTGCCGTCTGCGTCGAGCATGACGATGATGTCCCCGGTAGCGGCGGCGAACCCTGCCCGCATGGCGGCGCCCTTGCCGGCATGCAGCTCGTTCACTACGACGACGTCGAAGCGGAGCGCGCGAGCCACATCCACAGTAAGGTCCTCGGACCGACCGTCCACGATGATGACTTCGTCCACGTACGACGGCATCCGTCTGAGCACCCACGGCAGATTGAATGCCTCGTTCAAAGTGGGAATCACCACGCTGATCGAAGCCGCCGGGAGCGAAGTCCCTTGGGCCGAAGCGATTGGTGCCCTGCCGCTGGAAGGCTCCAATTGTCCAATGGACATCGCCTTCACCCCCGTCCGTTCAGCTGCACGAATGTAGAACACCTGCTGGGAAGCACCCGGGGGCCGCTTGTGCACGGTCGCCGGAAAAGGGGGCCTGGATTGTTCATGGCCGCACCTCGATTTCGCTCGCCGTTTACATGCGCCAGGTCAGGAGCATGTTCGGATGAGCATGGGACCGAACCCGTTACAGCACCGTTACACGCAGGCGTGGCTTTGCCGCGGTCGCTTCGGTCAGGTGCCTTCCGACGTCAGCGGGGACAAAATTCCATTACGAGTAAGTAGGGCATTCGTTAGGGATCCTTGATTCAAGTAGCGGCCACTCGTGACCGGGCCCGTGAACGCTGACTAGTGTCTGACGACGTACCGTTTTGCCCACCAGGAATCCGACGTTCGATTGGGGTACGAGACGTGGTTTCATCACCAGACCCTCAGTGGTCCTTGACCTTGCTCAATGGTTGGACCCTGAGCAGGGATGGCCGGCGCCAGAAAGTAGCGCACCGGCAGCAACGCCTTATCACCGCGCTGGCCCTCCTCGGCGAGCGGCCGCGCACGTTCCTCTCCGGGCTTCTCTGGCCCGATTCATCCGATGCCCAGGCTGCGGTCGGCCTCAGGGTGAGTATCTGGCACATCAACCACGAGCTCCCCGGCTTGCTTGATGCCGACGGAACCACGGAAGTCTCGGTGGCTCTCAGCGAGCAGGTTCTCGTTGATATCACCGAACTCGAGCGCGAGCTTCACGCCCCGGCGTCTGAGCTGACCGATTCGTATCACAGGTGGGAACGGCTGCGGACGGCGGAGCTGCTTCCGGGATGGTACGAGGACTGGATCCTGGCCGAACAGGAACGCTTCCGCGCAGTGCGGACCGCAGCCCTCGACTCCATCGCCGCGTTCCATCTCAGCCAGGGAAACGCCGAGGAAAGCAAGGCCGCCACCACTGTGGCAATCTCCCTTGAACCATTCCGGGAGTCCTCGTACCAGTTGTTGATCCAGGCACACCTCGCCACCGGCGACCTTGTCTCGGCCCTTCGCACCTACAAGAGCTATTCTGCGGAGCTGAGGCAGGAATTCGGGGTGGGCCCGTCCCCGTCCCTCGCCAAGCTCATCCGCCATGCCGTCGGGGCGAGCGGCCGTCAAAACGCCGTCGGAGGCTTCCCGTTTACCCAGGCATTGCCCTCGAGCCACAACGTGATGACGAACCGGCGGCCGACGGCGTAGTCAGGTCGGTCGTCGAACGCCTGTGTCCATCGGTTGGAACTACCCCGCCCGCTCCAAAAGCCGCACGGCGTCGTCGTCGGTCAATTGCTCGAAGTGCTCGTAGAACGCGCCGACGGCGTGGAACTTGCCCGGCGTGTGCACGCACATCATGAAATCGCACACCCTGCTGATGGACGCCTGGGCTTCGAGGGATGACACCGGAACGGCGGCAACCACAGTCGCCGCCCCTCCCGCGCGCACGGCCTCGACGGCGGCGCGCATCGTGGCGCCCGTCGCGAGTCCGTCATCGACAAGGACCACAGTCTTGCCCGAGAGATCGAAGTTGATGCCGGGGTAGGTCTTCACACGCCGGAGGAGTTCTCCGCGCTCGCGTGCCTCCACCGCGTCCAGCGACGCCTGGGTGATTCCGTGACGCAACATGCGTTCCGCAAGGGGCCGGTTGAGGATGCGCACGATCCTGCCGTTGGACCACGCGAGCGCGCCGAACGCTGTTTCTTCACGCCCCGGGATGCCGAGCTTGCGCACCAGGACGGCGCCGTACGGCTGGTGGAGCTCGACGGCGGCAGCGGCCGCCACCGGGATCCCGCCGCGGGCGAGGCCCAACAGGACGGTGTCCGGCCGTTGCCGGAGCTGCGGAAGCCCCGCTGCCACGCGGCGTCCGGCGTCCGCGCGGTCCTTGAAGCGCATGCCCATTCGTCCCACTTCCACGTCATCCAGCGCTGAATCAAGCCTACCTTTCTTGCCGGGACCGCTCGGCGCTGCCACGATGGGCCATGTGAACAAGCCGATCGGTTACTGGACCAAACGCCTGGATGCCGCATTGGAGGCGCATTTGGACAGCACCTTGGCGAGGTTGAAACTCAGCCGGAGGCAGTGGCAGACCCTCAATGTCCTGGCAGAGGCGCCACTCAGCCCCCAGGACCTTGACGGAACACTCAACCCCTTCTGGGGCGGCGACACGCGGCGTCGCGAAAATGAACTCGCCGCGATGGTGGGCCGCGGCATGATCATCATGGTGGACAGCCGCATCAGCCTCAGCGAACTGGGCCACGCGAAGCACGCGGAAGCGCAAAGATTCGTAGAAGAGGCGCGCCAGGACCTCTCGATGGGGATCGGTATCGACGAATACGCCATGGCCGTCAGCGTGCTGGAGCGCATGACGCTCAATGCGGAGCGGCTGGCGGGCTAGTCAGCCGCTCCGCATCTACGTAGACGCCTACCTAGACACCGAGGAACGCGACCGCGGCGTCCTTGAACACGCGGCTCGTCACGGCGTTGCTGTGGTTCCGCCCCGGGACAAGCAGTTGTTCAACCATGCCGCCGGCGCGGGCAGCGATGGACGCGAGTTCCGGCATCGTGACGGCGCGTTCGTCCTTATCGCCGGCCACCAGGAGCATCGGCATGTGGGGGACGGCTTCGGCCGGATCGAACGGTTCACCCTTGATCGCTTCGATGAGCGACAAGAGCGCAAAAAGATCGTTGCTCGGCAAGAGTTGCGCCATCTTCAGCAACCCTGCCGTGGACTCGTCTTCAATGGGTGTGCCGTCCGCGAGATAGCGCTGGGCCGCCGCGAGATCGAAGGACGCCAGCGGGTCTTCCTTGTTCGGGCCGCCCAACACCAGCCGGTGCACGAGTTCGGGCTGGGTCGCCCCGAATTCCCAGGCGAGCCGGGAGCCCAAGGAATAGCCGATCACGTCGAGCCCGCTGGCAGGGTCACCGGCGCGCACGGGGCGCGCACCGGCGTCGGCAACTATCTGGAGCAGGTCCGCGCGGATCCGGCTCGGGGAGTAGGAGTCCAGGTCCTCGGGCGAACTGCTCTGGCCGTGCCCGGGAAGGTCCACCGTGATGACCCGCCGGCCGGCGGACTTGAGGGTGGAGATCCAGCCCGTGTCGCCCCAATTGAGCTTGGTCGAAGAGGAGAAACCGTGCAACAGCAGGACAGGGCGCAACCCGGTGTCGGTGCCTTCGGCAGGCTCATGGACTTCCACGAACAGGTGCGGGTCTGTCCCTTCCACCGTGTGGATGTGCTCTTCCGTGTGCCTGCCGCTCATGGTGTCAGTCCTCATCAAGTACGGCGCTCAGGCGGACCCGGCGCTTCGGTGCGTCATCCTGGGGAACGGTGCCCACGATGCCGGCAGTATTGTCCGGCACCTCGAACACCACCAGCGGCTCGCCGACGTTGATGGTCTCGCCCGGCGCGCCGTGGATACGGATCACTTTACCCGCCTGCGGGCTCGGCAACTCGAGGGCGGATTTGCTCGTTTCCAGTTCCACGAGCGGCTGGTTCCGTTCCACCTGGTCGCCGGGGGAGACGAGCCAGTCCAGCACGGTGGCTTCGATGAGCCCTTCGCCAAGATCGGGCAGGGGGAAGCTGATTTCAGCCACGTCGATACTCCAGTACTCGTTGGATCCCCAGGAGGATACGGTCAATGTTCGGAATGTATTCGTCCTCCAGGTCGCCGGAGGGATACGGCACGTCAAAGCCGGTGACGCGTTCGACGGGCGCCTTGAGCGTGTCGAAGCAGCTTTGCGTGATCAGCTGGGCCACTTCGGCTCCCAGTCCGGACGTCAGCGGAGCTTCGTGCACGACGACGGCGCGCCGCGTCTTTCCGACGGACGTCGCCAGGGCTTCGGCGTCGATCGGCTTGAGCCAGCGCAAATCGAGGACCTCGACGTCGATTCCGTCCTCCGCGGCGAGTTCGGCAACCTGCAGGCACCGGGCAACCATGGCACCCCAGGCCACGAGCGTCAGGTGGCGGCCGGGCCGGACTACGCGGGCGCCGGTGAGGGTACCGCCGTCGGAGGTGCCGACGTCGCCCTTTTGCCAGTACCGGGACTTCGGTTCCATGAAGATCACCGGGTCAGGCCGCGAGGCCGCGTACTTGAGCAGGTGATAGGCATCGTGCGGGTCCGACGGTGAGACCACCTTGAGGCCCGGAACGTGCGCGAAGAGTGCCTCAAGGCTTTCCCCGTGGTGTTCGGGGGCGCGGATGCCGCCGAAACTGGGCACACGGAGCGTGATGGGCATCGGCAAGGTGCCGCGGCTGCGGTAGTTCATCCGGGCGATCTGGCACACGATCTGGTTGATGGCGGGATACGCGAAGCCGTCGAACTGAACCTCCGGGATCGGGTGGAAGCCGGCCATGGCCAGGCCCACGGACATGCCCAGGATGCCCGATTCCGCAAGCGGCGTGTCAAAGACCCGGGATCCGCCGTGCTTGGCCTGCAGCCCGTCGGTGATGCGGAAGACTCCGCCCAATTGGCCGCAGTCCTCGCCGAAGACCACCGTTTTGGGATCGTTCGAGAGGATCTCGTCCAACGCGCGATTGAGCGCCTGTTGCATGGAAAGCTTGACGGATTGGGTCTCGGTAGCCGCCGCGGCTTCAAGGATGGCGGTGGTGCTCTCAGACATGTTCGGACTCCTCGCGCCAACGGGTGGCCTGGTTTTCAAGGGCGGGGGTGGTTTCCTGGAAGACGAAATCGAACATCTCGTTGCCAGGCCGGGGGCCAAGCGCTTCGATTCCGGCACGGATCGCTTCTTCCTCTGCCCGGGCGGCCTGGTGGGCGGCGGTGAGGAATGCCTCGTCGGCTACGCCCTCTGCGAGCAAGCGCTCGCGGAGGCGTTCCAGAGGGTCCGTGCCGGCGTCGATGCGCTCGTCGTCGAGGCTGCGGTACCGGCCGGGGTCGTCGGCGGTTGAATGCGGCCCGCGGCGGTAGGTCATGGCCTCGACTACCACCGGACCGTTTCCTGCGCGGCAGTGGGCGAAGGCGTTGCGGGTGGCCTCATGGACGGCGACCACATCGTTGCCGTCCACTTGGATGCCCGGGATCCCGTAGCCCGCGGCGCGTGCAGCCACCGAGCCGCCGGCAACTTGCCGTTCGGTGGGCACGGATATCGCCCAGCCGTTGTTCTGGATGAAGAAGACAACCGGTGCCTTCATCACGGCGGCAAAGTTCATGGCCTCATGGACGTCGCCTTGGGAGGACGCGCCGTCGCCGAAGTAGCTGAGGGCCACTCCGTCTTCCCCGCTGAGGGTCTGGCCGTGGGCCCAGCCGACGGCGTGGAGCACTGATCCTGCCACCACGGCCTGGATGGGCGCGAGGCGGCTGGCAACGGGATCGTACATGCCGCCGTGCCACGTTGCCTTGTGGGTGGACATGTACGCCACCATGTCCACGCCCATGGTCCGGGCGACGCCCATCTCGCGGTACGTCGGAAAGGCGAAGTCACGCGCAGTGTCGAGGGCATAGGCGCTGCCGACCTGGGCGGCTTCCTGGCCGAGTTCCGGAGCGTAGCCGGGGATGATTCCCTGCCGCTGCCAGGCGACGGCGGAAGTATCGAGGTATCGAACGGCAGCCATCAGGGAATAGAGCTCCCTGAGCTGTCCGGGGGACAGGGGCGCGGCGTCGGCTGCGGCCACGACGGGAAGAAGTGAGTCCATGGACGTGACCGTAGTCACTGTTTTGATCGTAGGCAATCCGCCTAATCAGCCCTAGTCAAACTGCCATGAACTGCCAGCGGTTCTGCAGGAACGCTTTACAGTTTGTGCACGTTCCGGCTCACCCAACTAGCTCGCAGTTGTTGTCGTTATGAGGGCTCATAACGACAACAACTGCGAGCTGGTTGGGTTTGCTTAGGCGTTTCGTGCGGACTTGGCCTTGGCACCGATCCGGCATGCCACGGCGATGCACGCGATCAACAGGAACGTGCCGATCAGCTGGCCGGCGCTCTCGGCATTCGAGAAGCCCACCGCGAAGATCAAGGCAAGCAGCGCCAGGCCGAACACGGTGAGGAAGGGGAAGCCCTTCATGCGAAGCGGCAGCTCGGTTCCTTCGCGGTCGGCGCGGCGGCGCAGGATGAACTGCGACACGAGCGCCGTTCCCCAGACCACGAGGCACGTGGAACCCACGAGGTTAAGCAATGCCGGAAGCACGTGGTCGGGGAACAGCAGTTCCAGGATGGTGGCAATGAAGCCGAACGCAACGGAAACCCCGACGGCGGCCATGGGCACCTGGGCGCCGCGCAGCCGCGACAGGAAGGCCGGAGCTTCGCCGCGCTCAGACAAAGAGAAGACCATGCGCGAGGCACCGTAGAGATTCGCGTTGAGCGCGGAAAGCAGCGCCACGACGGCAACGAGGGTGATGGCCGTGCCGGCTCCCGGGATGCCGGCAAGGTCCAGGACACCGGCGAACGGCGACTTCAAGGCGTCGGAGTCGGAGGGAAGGACTGCGGCGATGACGAAGACGGAACCGATGTAGAAAACCAGGATGCGCCACACCACCGTGCGGATGGCCTTGCCGACACTGTGTGCGGGATTCTGCGTTTCCGCGGCAGCTACGCTCACGATTTCGGTGCCGCCGAAGGCGAAGATCACCACGAACAGCGCCGCGGCAATTCCGGACCAGCCTGACGGTGCAAAGTTGCCCGTGAGGTTTCCAAGTCCTGGTGAAGTTGCGCCGGGCAGCCAGCCGAACAGCAAGGCTGCGCCGATGACGAGGAAGGCCACGATGGCTGCGACCTTCAGGATGGCGAACCAGAACTCGAATTCACCGAAGTTCCGGACCCCGGCGAGGTTGATCGCGGTGAAGGCCACCATGAAGACCAAAGCAAGCGCCCATACGGGAATGACCGGCCAGACGGAAAACAGCAATCCTGCTGCGCCGAGTGCCTCCGCGGCGATGACCACTACCAGCTGCAGCCACCATAGCCAGCCGACGGTGGACCCTGCCGTCTTGCCCATGGCCTTTTCCGCGTAGACGGAGAATGCGCCGCTGTTGGGATTGGCGGCCGCCATCTCGCCCAGCGCCCACATCACGATGATGATCAGGGTTCCCGCCACAAGGTAGGAAATGAGTACCGCCGGGCCTGCCGCGTGGATTCCGGCGCCCGAGCCGAGGAAAAGACCCGCGCCGATCGCGCTGCCGAGGCCCATCATGGTGAGCTGGCGCGGCTTCATCGAGTGGCCGAGGCCGTGCGAAGGAATGGCGGGTCGAACAGCGGTGGACTTCGTTGTCATTCGTGTTTGCCTTCTTGTGGATGGTTTGTCAGCTGGTCCTCGTGGGACTTATCGAATTTACCGCTTCCGAAGGAAAGTGGCGAAAAACACCCGTGAGATGATGGTTACAAGCTGGTGCGACATCTGGGCATGGAGTGCCGATTTGTACAGCTCATGGGCGGAAGTGGGAAAAACTGATGGTTGTCGACGAGCTGGACGCCAAGATTGTCCGATTTTTCACCGACTCCCCGCGGGCGTCTGTCCTCGAGGCATCCAGGGTCCTGAAGGTCGCCCGTGCCACGGTCCAGTCCCGGCTGGACCGGATGGCCGAGCGCGGAGTGGTGGCTCCGTGGGTTCCGCAGCCCGATCCCGCCGGCTTCGGCTATCCCGTGGTCGCTTTCTGCTCGCTCACCATCAACCAGGACCTGGGGCACGACGCGGTCGTCGAAGCCCTGGCCGCCATTCCCGAGCTCATCGAGGTCCATACCGTTTCCGGCAGTTCGGACCTTATGGTGCGTGTGGTGGGCAAGTCGAACTCGGACCTGCAGCGCGTGCTGGACAAGCTCATTGCCACCAAGACCGTGCTCCGTTCGTTGTCGGTGATTGTGCTGAACACCCATTTCCAAGGCCGCACCTTGCCGCTCCTGGAAGCTGTGGCCAAGGAGACTGCCGGCTGAAACATTTGGACACTGTCCGCTGACAGTCGTACCATTAGTTCTAGTCATTTTGACTATAACTAATTTTCTGGTCCCTACGGCAAAGAAGCGGGGTGAAAACCGTGTACGCCCCCTCCGCCAATGTCGCAGAGCGCAGGCTCGCGCCGCCGTCGTTGGCCATATCGACGGTGATCTTCGCCCTCCGCCCGAGTGAAAGCTCCGGCCGCCCTACGCTGTGGCTGCCGTTGGTGCGCCGCATCCGCGAACCGTTCAAGGACATGTGGGCGTTACCCGGCGGCCCGCTGCAGCACGACGAATCCCTCCAGGATGCCGCTTCCCGGAACCTGCGCGAGACCACGGGGCTGGCTCCCCACTACCTCGAGCAGCTCTACGCTTTCGGCGGCCTCCACCGTTCCCCCGCCCAGCGGGTCGTGTCGATTGTGTACTGGGCCTTGGTGCAGCCCACGGAAGCCGCCCTGGCCGACGAATCCGAGAATGTCCGCTGGTTTCGCGCGGACCGGCTCGCTGCATTGGCCTTCGACCACAACGCAATCGTGGACTACGCCTTGTGGCGGCTGCGCAACAAGATGGCATATGGGTCCATCGCCTATCACTTGCTGGGTGAATTCTTCACCTTGGCACAGGTCCGCGAAGTCTACGAGGCTGTCCTGGATCGCCAGCTGGATCCGGCGAACTTCCGCCGGCAAATCAAGGGGACACCGGAAATCGAGGAAACCGGTGAATACCTCCAGGGCGGGAAACATCGCCCGCCCCGCCTCTACCGCTTCACCGGCACGCCCGGACTCGGGCCAGATAACAGGAGTACACCATGAGCAGCGTCAACACAGCTATCCAGCTGATCACGCGGGAAGAAGCCGAAAGCGGCCGTTCCGCGGCCGGCTCGACGTGCAGCCCCGCCCTGGCGGAAGGTCCGTGGGAGTACGACCTCGCCGAAGCCCTCGCAGGCATTCCGGCCTATGGCCCGGGCGCTTCCAGTTCCGACGACGCTCCGAAGGCCACGCCCCGCCAAGGCCAGTTGCCGGAAGAGTACAAGGTGGCCAGCGACGCCGAGCTGGACGCCCGGATCCGCGCCGCCAAGGAGACCCTGGGGGACCGGGCCGTCATCCTCGGCCACTTCTACCAGCGCGATGAAGTTGTCCAGTACGCGGACTTCGTGGGCGACTCCTTCCAGCTCGCCAACGCCGCCCTGACCAAGCCCGACGCCGAGGCCATCATCTTCTGCGGCGTGCACTTCATGGCAGAGACTGCCGACATCCTGTCCAGCGAGGACCAGGCCGTGATTCTGCCGAACCTGGCCGCCGGCTGCTCCATGGCGGACATGGCGGACGAGGACTCGGTGGAGGAATGCTGGGAGCAGCTCGAGGAGCTCTTCGGAACCGCCCCCGATTCCGAAGGCCGTGCCCCGGTCATCCCGGTAACCTACATGAATTCATCGGCCGCATTGAAGGCCTTCTGCGGACGCAACGGCGGCATCGTCTGCACGTCCTCGAATGCCAAGACGGTGCTCGAATGGGCCTTCGAACGTGGCCAGAGGGTCCTCTTCTTCCCGGATCAGCACCTGGGCCGCAACACGGCCAAGGCCCTCGGCGTGCCGCTGGAGCAGATGCCGATGTGGAACCCGCGCAAGGAACTCGGCGGAAACGACGATCAGACCCTGTTGGATTCCCGGGTCATCCTCTGGCACGGTTTCTGCTCCGTCCACAAGCGCTTCAACGTCGGCCAGATCGAGAAGGCCCGCGCCGAATTCCCGGGCGTGAACGTCATTGTGCACCCCGAGTGCCCCATGGAAGTTGTCGACGCCGCGGACGGCGCGGGCTCTACCGACTTCATCAAGAAGGCCATCGCCGCCGCAACCGAGCCCACCACCTTCGCGATCGGCACCGAGATCAACATGGTGAACCGCTTGGCCGCGGAGAACCCGCAACACACCATCTTCTGCCTCGACCCGGTGATCTGCCCTTGCTCCACGATGTACCGCATCCACCCCGGCTACCTCGCATGGGTGCTCGAGGAACTGGTGGAAGGCCGCGTCGTCAACCGCATCACCGTGGACGACTCGGTCAAGGACAACGCCAAGATCGCCCTCGAACGCATGCTTGCAGCACGGCCGCTCTAGGCCACACCCGGTACCAACCAGTCGAATCGAGCCTCTCATGACTGCAGAACGCATTCCCGGCGCTCCGGCGCGGCGACTCGTCGTCGTCGGAAGCGGCATCGCCGGACTTTACTCAGCGCTGCTGGCCGCCGAGGCCGGTGCGGAGGTCGTCCTGCTGAGCAAGGGCGCGCTCGCGGACAGCAATACCTTCTTCGCCCAAGGCGGGATTTCGGCAGTGCTTGAGGAGCCAGCCCCCGGCGACACCGTCGCAGCGCACATCACGGATACCCTCAAGGCCGGCGCGGGCCACTGCAACGAGGAAGCCGTGCGGGCGCTGTGCACTGAAGCGCGCCTCGACATCAGGGGGCTGGAGCGTTTCGGTGTCCGTTTCGACGCGGACGACGACGGCGACCCCGCCTTGGGGCTCGAAGCCGCCCACTCCGCGCCGAGGATCCTGCACACCGGCGGAGACGCCACCGGAGCCGGGGTCGCGAACGCGCTCATCCTGGCCGTCCTCGACGCGCAGGACGCCGGGACAATCCAGGTGCTCGGACATGCCCAGGCCACGTCCCTGATCCAGTCCGAGGGGCGGGTAACGGGCGTTGAATTCCTGCGCCACGGCCGCGTTGAGAGCGTCCTCGGCGATGCCGTGCTGCTGGCAACCGGTGGCGCGGGGCAGCTGTTTGCACAAACCACCAACCCCTCCGTGGCAACGGCCGACGGACTCGCGCTCGCCTGGAGGGCAGGTGCCGAGCTCGCAGACCTGGAGTTCTTCCAGTTCCACCCCACGAGCATGGTCCCCTCCGCTGCGGGAGGACCAGCCCACCTCGGCGCCGATCCGCTCCTCATCTCCGAAGCCGTCCGTGGCGAAGGCGCCATCCTGGTGGACGCGCAGGGCGAGCGGTTCATGCCGCGCTACCACCCCGACGCCGAACTGGCACCGCGCGACGTCGTCTCCCGCAGCATCGCCCTCCACCTGGCCTCGCTTGGCGATCCGAACGGCCACGTCTTCCTAGACGCCCGTGGGGTGGAAGCGAACAAAGGGGTGGGTTTCCTTGAGAAGCGCTTCCCCACCCTCAGCGCCCGGACCCGTGAAGCCGGCATCGACTGGACCCTCGAGCCGGTTCCTGTTGCCCCTGCCGCCCACTACTGGATGGGGGGCGTAGTCACCGACCTGTTCGGCCGCACGTCCGTTCCTGGGTTGCTCGCTGCGGGCGAAGTAGCGTGCACCGGAGTCCAAGGCGCGAACCGCTTGGCGAGTAACTCCTTGCTCGAAGGGCTTGTGTTCGGGCGGCGGGCTGTCGAGGCTTTCCTTGCAGACCCCGACGCCGGGTCGCCTTTGGCGTCGCCTGACGGCATCCCTCTGCGTGCTCCCCACGATCTCCCTAACCTCGCAAGCTCGGCCAGGGAACCCGGATCGCGTGGGCCCACGGCCGCGGGCGGCCTCGCTTTTACGCACGCTGCCGGGACACCATCAGACGAAGGTCGCCTCACCGCGTGGAAACCCGAGCCGGCCGGACTACTCGCGTGGCAACCTGAGCTTGTCCCTGAGCCCTTCTCCAGGACCGCGCTTCGGAGGCTCATGACGGCCAAGGCGGGGGTGCTGCGGACCGGGGGCTTGCTCCGGGAGGCTGCTGAGGCACTCGAGGCCTGGGCCGACGTCGTGCTTCCTGAGAATGTGCCGGACTCGGTGGATTCCGTGGTTCATGAGGATGCCAATTTGCTCCTTGCCGCGCAGTTGTTGGTGCGGTCTGCGGGGGCGCGGCGGGGGTCGCTCGGGGCGCATTATCGGAGTGACGCAGTCGAAACCCGGCGCGAAGAAATTGTCCAGAGATACACGATCCGCCGGAAAGCGAGCCTCGTCCATGACTAGCCTGACCCTCCCCGCAGCATCCGTCCGGGACATTCTGGAGCGGGCTTTCGCGGAGGACGCGCCGAGTGGCGACATCACCTCGCAGTTGCTCATTCCCGCCGAGGCCCGAGCCACCGCGGTGCTCAACGCCCGGGTTCCTGGGGTCTTCAGCGGAGGAACGGTGTTCCGTGATGCCATGCTGCTCGTCGACCCGGACACCGAAGTGGAGCTGTTGCTCGCGGACGGTGAAAAGTTCGACGCCGGCACCCATCTGGCGCGGGTCAGCGGCCGCGCCCGCTCGGTGCTGCTCGCCGAACGCGTCGGGCTCAACCTGGCCCAGCGCATGAGCGCCATCGCGACGAAGACCGCGGAATTCGTCGCATTGGTCGACGGCACCAAGGCACGCATCACGGACACGCGGAAGACAACCCCCGGACTGCGGGTGTTGGAACGCTACGCCGTACGGTGCGGCGGGGGAGCCAACCACCGCTACAGCCTGTCCGACGCCGTCCTGGCCAAGGACAACCACCTGGCCGTGATGACCGGTGGCGATTCCGCCAAGCTCACCGCACTGCTCAAGGCCGCGAAAGCCCAGCTGGGCCACACTACGCACTTCGAAGTGGAAGTGGACAGCGCCGAGCAGATCGAACCCGTGCTGGCGGCCGGCGTCGACACGATCATGCTGGACAACTTCTCCCTGGAGGAGCTCCGCGCCGGCGTGAAGCAGGTGGCTGGCCGAGCCGTCGTCGAGGCGAGCGGCAATGTCAACGTCAACACCGTGGCGGACATCGCCGCAGCCGGAGTCGATGTCATTTCCATCGGCGGACTCACGCACAGCGTCAACGCGCTGGACCTCGGCCTGGACGTGACGCTCGACGTGACACCGGACCTGTCCCCGGCGCTCGGCTGACGCCATGATCTTCCTCGACGCCGCGGCGACCACACCCGTCCGCAGGGAAGTCCTCGAAGCGATGTGGCCGTATCTGACGGGGGAGTTCGGCAATCCCTCGAGTCATCACAGCCTCGGCGAAGCAGCCGCGAATGCGTTGTCCGGGGCCCGCGCGACGGTCGCGAAGGTCCTGGGTTGCCGGCCGGGGGAGATCACCTTCACCTCCGGTGGCACCGAGGCGGACAACCTGGCGGTGAAAGGAATCGCGCTCGCGAGGCGTGCGGCGGATCCTGCCCTGAATCGCATCGTCATCAGCGCCATCGAGCACCCCGCCGTCGAGGAATCCGCGCTCTACTTGCAACGCGTCCACGGCTTCGAAGTGGACGTGGTCCCCGTGGACCGGCACGGCGTGGTGACGGCCGAGGCGCTCCGGGCCGCCCTGACTCCGGAGACGGCACTCGTCAGCATCATGTATGCGAACAACGAGATCGGGACGGTGCAGCCCGTGGCCCAACTCGCCGAGGTGGCCGCCGAACATGGCGTGCCGTTCCACACGGACGCTGTCCAGGCCGCAGGCTGGCTACCCCTGGCCGTCAAGGAACTCGGGGTAGACGCCCTCAGTATCTCGGGCCACAAGCTCGGCGCGCCGAAGGGCAGCGGCGTGCTTTATGCCAAGGGAAGGCTGCGCCTGGAACCGCTGGTCCATGGCGGCGGCCAGGAACGGGGCAGGCGCTCCGGGACCGAAAACGTCGCGGGTGCCGTTGCCCTGGCCACGGCACTGACGCTCTCCCATGCCGGGCAGTCCGCGCTGGCAGGGCGTGTCTCGGAGTTGCGTGATGCCTTCATCCACGCTGTCCTTGAGGCTGTGCCGGATGCCGTGCTGACCGGCCACCCCTCGCAACGCTTGCCGTCCGTCGCGTCCTTCTGTTTCCCAGGCACGAGCGGGGAGTCGGTCCTGCTGGAACTTGAGCGGCTTGGCGTGGTCTGTTCGAGCGGCTCGGCCTGCGCTGCCGGATCCGATGCTCCGTCGCCGGTCCTGCTGGCTTTGGGAATCGAGTCGGAGGTGGCCCACACTGCTGTGCGCTTCAGCTTCGACTCCACGGTGACGTCAGCGGAACTGGAACAAGCCGCGGAAGCCGTGGCTGCCGCCGTCGGGAGCGTCCAGGGGCTCGGTCGCCGCTGACCGCCCCCACCCCAACTAGCTCGCATTTGTTGTCGTTTAGACGGCTCAAAACGACAACAAATGCGAGCTAGTTGGGAATCAAACGTGGCGGGCCCGGCGGAAAATCCAATGCCGCAGCATGGTGAACCGCACGGCCGTCGCGACGAATCCGGACAGCGTGGTGGTCCAGAGGTCTTCGGCAAGGGTGGCTTCTGGCCGCAACGCATGCAGCACGCCCAAGCTCCCGCCCGTGATGACCAGCGCGACGGCGATCACGATCAGTCCGTTCAGGTGGTCCCGGGTCATCTTCCGGTTGCCGGTGATCTTGAAGGTGAGCCGCCGGTTCAGGGCCGTATTCATGAGCGAAGTGATGATCAGTGCTCCGGCGTTGGCAGGTTGGGGTCCCATCCATGGCCGGAACAGCGCATACAGCGCCAGGGAGGTGACGGTGCAGATGATCCCGACGCCGGTGAAACGGATGAGCTGCCTGACCACCGGATAGCGCAGCACGCCTTTGCGGCGATTGCTTGTCTTTGGCCTGGAAAGGGACGTCTGCCGCGTCTCAAGTGCCGGCACGGCAGGAGGCTCCATGGCTCAAGCCTTTCATATCTAGCTGGGAAATTTCTCCCAAGATGCTGCAATTACGGGGTTGCTGAGCTCTCCGATGCCCTCGATGCGGCAAGTCACGAGGTCTCCGGGTTCGATCCTGGCGCACTCGGCCGGGAAGCCGGTGAGGACCAGGTCGCCGGGGTGCAAGGTCATGAACGACGTGAGGTAGACAAGGATTTCGTCTACCTTCCAGCCGAGGTCCGCGGTGCTGGCGGTGCGCAATTCCCGGCCGTTGTGCACGATGCCGATTGAAAGATCGCCGTCGTTGAGGTCCGTGACGATCCACGGGCCAGCGGGGGTGAAGGTGTCCTGGCTTTTTGCGCTGATCCACAGTTCGTCGGTCTTCTGCAGGTCCCTCGCCGAGACGTCGTTGCCGATCGTGAAACCGAGGATGGCGTCGCGCGCGGTGTCGAGCGTGAGCCCGCGGACCTTGTGTCCGACGACGACGGTCAGTTCCGCTTCGGGGTCCACGTAGCCGACGTCCGAGGCGAGTTCGATGGCGTCACCCGGTCCGACGACGCTTGTGGCGGCCTTGTGGAACGCCTGGGCGGGTAAATCCCGGCCGGGCTGGCCGGTGTTGTGCGCCATGCCGAAGACATTGGCCGGAACAGATGGCGCCAGGAACGTGAACGCGTCCTCGGAAACTTCGGAGCCTCCAATCCAGCCGGGCCGCCCGGCGCTGCTGCGGTTTGCGGGGGAGCCCGGGAACGGGCTGTCCACCACGGTCCAGCTCCGGCCTTCCGCGGAGGCGAAGTCGACGGCGTCGTTCGCGACGAAGAAGTGTTCGTCCGGTGAGGCGGGGGAGAGCGGGCGGACGCGGGCGATCCGGCGGGCACGGGAGGAAGTCATGAAGACATCCTACGTCCTTCGGCCTCATGAGGCCGTCCCATTTAGACCGGCAGGTAGAGCTCCCCCACCGGGATGTCTGCGGCCAGGCGATTCGCCGGCCCGGCCAAGGGGCAGGCCCAGGCCTCGTTGTAGGCGCAGGACGGGTTGTAGGCGAAATTGAAGTCGAGGACGAACTCCTGCTGCCCGGTTCCGCGAAGGCCGTGGAAAGCGCCCTTGATCGTGTCCAGCAAATACCGGCCCGCGCCGTAGCTTCCTCCGGGTTTGCCGGCTGTCGCATCGCGGAAGGGCACGAAGATGCCGCCGCCATAGCTCCGCAGGCGCCACACGGCCAGCGAGCCAAGCTCGTCGAGGTCGAAGGTGCCGAGGCGGACAAACGGCACCACCCCGTCGGTACCGGTCCGGACGTTCATCTCCTGGCCCGCGCCCTCCGGCGAAAGGGCGGCATAGCGGCGGAACCGGGAATCGTAGTCCGCAGTGCGCAAGCCCGAGAAAGCCTGCTTGCTGGCGGGAGTCAGCGCCGAGGCCGGGTGGGTTCCGAACATGCGGTCCCGCTCCTGGCGCCAGTACACATGGGCCTGGAAGGGATCGTCCAACGCGATCTTGCGCACGTCGTCGTACATGGCGAACGTGCGCAAACGCCAGTCCGCGATGTCCACGGCGGAGATGTCCGCCACATTGTTTTCGTCCTCATCAAGCAGATCGGGAGCCATGCGTCCAGCCTAGTCCTACGATGCGGGCCCAAGCGGCGCCGGAGTCCGTCTGCCGGTTTCGCACATGCGAAACGCCGCCCCGGACGGGCAGCCGGCCGGCTCAACGCCGCTAGGCTGGTGCGCATGAGAGCAAAGCGGATCCCGTTGAAGTTTTCAGTCTCCGTCCTGGGTGCGCTCATCGTGGTCGCCGCGGCTGGCTGCAGTTCCCAGGGCGCGGGCGGGCCGGTCTGGACGGCCGGGTCCAACAGCGCGGCACCCGGGAGCGGGTCGCCGTCGGGCTCCGGTACAGCCCCGCCGTCGGCCGGTTCCACTGCTTCGGGAAGCCCCTCCGCGGGAAGCACGGCGACGGCCGGGGCCACGGCCGCGGCGTGGAAGACGTACTCCGACGCAGCCAAGAAGGTCAGCTTCGATCTTCCGACAGACTGGATTGCGCAATCGGTCACGCCCGACGCCGGCTCCATGCCAGGCGCGCTGAAGATCGAGGTCAAAGACGCCAAGGCCGGGTATCTGGCGACGCTTCATACCGGGCTGCCCTCGGCCAGTCCGGCCGACTGCAATCCGGCCGCCAAGCGCCCCTACACGGTGGTCAGCAGCGTGCCCATTGACCTGCCCCACGCGGACGGCGATTCCATGATCCCGCCGCACGTGGTGTTCCGGGTCATCCAGGGCTACAAATTCTTCGGTTCGTACGGCATCACCAACCTGGTGGCCGGAACTGACGGCCAGGCCTGCCAGCTGCGGAACCTTGTGGTGGGGCCCGCCGGAAAGGGCAACTACTACTTCGGGGACATGCCTGCCGTGCATGCCTTCGCCACCGACGAAGTGGTTGCTCCGGCGAAGTCCTTCGATACCTTGGACCAAGCGGCCAAGTATGTTGACCAGAGTTCGGAATTCGCCAATGTCCAGCGGATGCTATTGTCTCTGAAGGTCAATCTGTAGAACCACGGTTGACAGACATTCGTCGGCGCCAACTCAGCCTCATTAGTGGGTTGTCCAGCCGCAACACTCCGGAGATCCATGGAACGCAACGTTGCTGCCCAGCTCGTTTTCAAGACCGTAGCCAATACCAAGGTGGCGATGGCAATAGCCGTGGCCAGCAATCCTGGCTACGAATCGTTGACCGAAGAGCTGTCAGTCACGGTGGAAGGCGAAGCTGTACCGCTGACTGAGCTGGCGGACCATCACGGCGGACGCTTCCACTACATGGAGTTCGCCGAACCCAGCGAGGTCACGGTTGATTACCGCGCCTCGGTGGCAGGCCTCGGTCTCCCCGATGAGTCCTCCCGGATGGAGCTCATCCGCTATGTCCGGCCCAGCCGTTATGCCGAGTCGGATCGGCTCCTTCCGACGTCGTATGCCGAGTTCGGCGGGCTGCATGGCGAGGAGCTGTTGCAGGCCGTCCGGAACTGGGTCCACGACGAACTCCGGTACGTCAGTGGTTCCTCGCGCGGGACGGACGGTGCGGTGGAAACGCTCCTGCACCGCAAGGGCGTGTGCCGCGACTTCGCGCACCTTGCCATTGCCCTCCTGCGCTCCAAGGACATTCCTGCGCGACTCGCCGCTGTGTATGCGCCCGGCCTGAGCCCCATGGACTTCCATGCCGTGGCCGAGGCACACCTCGACGGCACGTGGTACGTCATCGATCCCACCGGCCTGGCTCCGCGCGAATCCATGCTTCGCATCACAGCCGGACGGGATTCCTCGGACACCGCGTTCCTCTCCACGGTGGGCGGCAGCCTGTCGTTGAAGAGCTTGAAAGTCACCGCGGTGGTGGCCGACGAGTTGCCGGATGAGGATCCGGCAAAGCTCGTCGTCCTCCGCTAGCCGTCGCGCGCCTACTTGTGCGCGACGAACGCCTGCAGCTTTTCGGTCAGGCGTAGAAGCTCGCGCTGTTCGTCCGCTGTCAGGGCCGGTGCCACGAGTTCGGCGATGTCGCGGATGTGCTCGCGGCCGATCTCCTTCTGCAGTTCCTGCCCGGCCGCGGTCAGCCCGAGCAGGATCCCGCGTCCGTCGTCGGGGGCGATGCTGCGTTCCACGAGTCCGCGCTTCTCCAACCTGTCAACCAGCCGGCTCAGGCTGGATTGGCTGAGCAGGACGTGATCGTTGATCTCGTTCAGGCGCAACTTGCCGGTGGGGCAACGGGACAGAGTGAACAGGACGTCGTACTCCTTGATGGGAAGCTTCTTGAAGGCCGGCCCGGCCTGGAGCCGGCGCATCACCGCCACCTGGGAGCGGAACAAGGACTCCCACGTCTCAGCGGCGAGGCGCACGGCGGACGAGGTGGGCGCGGTGGTGGTCACGGGTTCCGCCCGGCGGAATCGGCAACCGCCTCACTGGCGGACGCGAGCACGGATGCCGCCACCCGGGATGCATGGGTGGGTGCGTCAGGTACATGGGCCGGCTTGCGGTCCTCGAATTCCTTGCGCAGGACGGGCAGGACTTCCTCGCCGAAGAGGTCCAGTTGTTCCAGGACGGTCTTGAGCGGCAGTCCGGCGTGGTCCACCAGGAACAGCTGGCGCTGGTAGTCGCCGAAGTATTCGCGGAACGTCAAGGTCTTTTCGATCACTTCCTGCGGGCTGCCGACGGTCAGCGGCGTCTGGGACGTGAAGTCCTCGAGCGAGGGTCCGTGGCCGTACACCGGGGCGTTGTCGAAGTAGGGGCGGAACTCCTTCACGGCGTCCTGGGAGTTCTTGCGCATGAAGAACTGTCCGCCGAGGCCCACGATGGCCTGGTCGGCGTTGCCGTGGCCATAGTGCTCGTAGCGTTCGCGGTACAGGCCGATCAGCTGCTGGTAGTGCTCCTTGGGCCAGAAGATGTTGTTGGCGAAGAAGCCGTCGCCGTAGTATGCGGCAAGTTCCGCGATCTGCGGGCTGCGGATGGAGCCGTGCCAGACGAAGGGCGCGACGCCGTCGAGCGGGCGGGGCGTGGAGGTGAAGTTCTGCAGCGGGGTGCGGTACTTGCCGCTCCAATTGACGGTGTCCTCGTCCCAGAGGCGGCGCAGCAGGGAGTAGTTCTCCACGGCGAGTTCGATGCCGTCCTGGATGTTCTTGCCAAACCAGGGGTAGACGGGAGCGGTGTTGCCGCGTCCCATGATGAGGTCCACGCGGCCATCCGCCAGGTGCTGGAGCATCGCGAAGTCCTCGGCGATCTTGACCGGATCGTTAGTGGTGATCAGCGTGGTGGACGTCGACAGCGTGATGCGTTCAGTCTGCGCTGCGATGTAGGCAAGCGTGGTGGTGGGGGACGATGAGAAGAAGGGGCGGTTGTGGTGCTCGCCGATCGCATAGACGTCCATGCCGATCTCTTCGACCTTCTTGGCGATCGCCACGGCGGCCTTGATGCGCTCGTTCTCCGTGGGGGTGTGGCCCGTGGTGGGGTCAGTGGTGATGTCGCTGACGCTGAATACGCCGATCTCCATGATGTGCCTTTCTGCCTGCCCGATTGGTGTCCGGGCTCTGCCAACAGTCTATCCCAAAATAGATGCATTTGCATGTATCACTGCTTGCAACAGGGCACAACGCCATTTTGTTCCCGGTGAGCCGCCCTACTCGGCGGGGCTGGAGGCGGACCGGCGGCCGGTGACTTTGGGAGTCATTCCGGTGGTCCAGTCCAGGTGCTCGCCCTCGCCATGGCCGGCGATGCCGTCCTTCACGACGTCGGGGCGTTGCGTGAGCGCCTTGAGCAGCGCCTTCTTCTCCCGCCGGCCTTCGACCAGTTTGTAGAGGACGGGAACAAGGACGAGCGTCAAAGCCGTGGACGACACAAGGCCGCCGATCACGACGATCGCGAGCGGCCGGGAAATGAACCCGCCGCCTCCCGTGAGGCCCAAAGCCATGGGCGTCAGGGCGAATACGGTCGCAAGCGCTGTCATGAGGATCGGGCGTAGCCGCTGCCTGGCGCCGTGGGTGATGGCATCCGCCACGCTCATCCCGGGACTGCCATCGTGTGGTTTGCGGTACTGGTTGATGAGGTCGATCAGGACGATCGCATTGGTCACCACGATTCCCACCAGCATCAGCATGCCGATCAGGGAAGGCAGCCCGAGCGGAACACCCGTGACGAGGAGCAACGCGATGGCGCCGGTCGCCGCGAACGGCACGGACACCAACAGGATGAGGGGCTGGATGAGGGACTTGAACGCCGCCACCATGATGACATAGACGATGGCGACGGCGGCCAGGAGCGCGAGGCCGAGCTGGCTGAACGAGTCCGCCTGCTGTGTCGTGGCGCCACCGATCGTGGCTGTGACGCCTGCCGGCAGCCGCACGGCGGCCAGCCGGTCACTGACTGCCGTGCTGACGGAGCCAAGGTTGGAGCCCGACGGCGTGACGGTCACCTTCGCGGTGCGCTGGCCGTTGCTGCTGGTGATGGATACGGGAGTGTCCACCTGCTCCACCGACGCGATACTGGACAGTGGAACGGGCCCGGCCGGCGTCGGGAGACTGATGGCGCTGACATCGGCAATGCTGCTGAAGTGCGTGCCTTCGCCGATCTGTACCGGGAAGTCCGTGGTGTCGATACGGACGGTTCCTGCGGGGATGGGACTGACCGTGGACGCCAGGACGCCGGCAACTTGTTCTTCGTTGAGCCCGGCTGCGACGGCCTTGGCGCGATCGACCTTAACCTGGACCACAGACTGGCTCGCGTCCAGGTTGGTGGCTACCTCGGCGCTTCCGGGCACACCGTCCATGGCCTTCGCGACGGCGTCGCTTGCCGTTTTGAGATCCGCTGCGTTGGCGGCGTTGATGGTGATGTCCACGCTGGAAGACGTGCCCAGCCCGCCTTGCTGTGCGCCGACAGTGACCTTCCCGGCAGCCGAGGCGCTGGCGAGCCGGGACCGGACCGTGTCCTGCAGTTTCTGCTGGTCGGCCTTGTCGTCGGTCACCACCGTGAATGTCGAATTGGAAGCCCCGCTTGAGGTGAGCGCGGCGAAACCCGTTTGGGCGTTGCCCGACGTGACCTGGACATCCTTGATGCCATCGATGCCCCGCAGGACCGATTCCACCTGCGCAGCGGCGGCGCCGGTCTGCTCCAGGCTGGTGCCCGCAGGAAGGACCTGGCGCACGGTCATGCTGTTCTGGCCGGAGTCGCCGAGCAGGTCCGTGGCGAGCAACGGGGACATGGCCGCAGTACCACCCAATACCAGGACAGCGGCCACGATTGTGATGACCGGGTGCTTCTGGGTTGTGGACAGGATGGGCAAATAGCCGCGCTGCAGCCGGCTGCGTTGCTCTGCCTCGTGCGCCCTTGTCCGGGCGTTCTCCGCGGCATGGGCGTCCACGGCCGCGGCAGCGGATGGCGACTTGA
Source organism: Arthrobacter sp. efr-133-R2A-63 (assembly GCF_030209795.1). NCBI lineage: Bacteria > Bacillati > Actinomycetota > Actinomycetes > Micrococcales > Micrococcaceae > Arthrobacter > Arthrobacter sp. efr-133-R2A-63. Next base: position 55,486 of record NZ_JARVRG010000013.1, read on the forward strand.
GGAACCAGTAAGCCAACACCGGAACGATGGTGAGGGACACGAGCAACGAGGACAACAGGGCGATGGTCACCGTCAGGGCGAAGGGCCGGAACAGTTCGCCTGCCAGGTTGCCCACGAAGGCGATCGGCAGGAAGACGGCAACCGTGGTGAGGGTGGACGCCGTGATGGCACCGGCGACTTCCCGGATGGAATTGAGGATCGCCGCGAGCTTGTGTTCGCCGTAGCTCAGGTGCCGCTTGATGTTCTCGATCACCACGATCGAATCGTCCACCACCCGGCCGATCGCGATGGTCAACGCTCCGAGGGTGAGGATGTTGAGCGAGTAATGGGTCGCCGATATTCCGATGAACGTGATCAGGAGCGACAACGGAATGGACACCGCCGTCACGAGCGTAGAGCGCACGGACATCAGGAAAACGAGGATGACTGCGACTGCGAAGCCAAGTCCAAGGAGGCCTTCAGTGGTGAGGTCCTTGATGGATTTCTCGATGTACGGGGCCTGGTCGAACACCGGCGTGAAGTGCGCATTGGAGCCGAGCTCGGCTTCCATCTGGGGAATGGAATCCTTGACGGCGTGTGAAATGGCGACGGTGTCGCCGTCGGGCTTCTTCGTGATGGACAGGGCCAGCGTCGGTTTACCGTTGGTCCGGGTAATGGATGTTGCGGCGTCGTCCTGGATGCTGACGTCGGCAACGCCGCCGATGGTGGTGCCGGCCTTCGCCCCGGTGAGGGGCAAGCCCTTGATGACGTCGAGGGAGTCCACCGGGCTCCCGATCTGCAGCGAGAGGGTCTTGCCCTGATCCTCGATGGTCCCGGCCGGGACCAGGGTCCCGTTGTTCTTGAGGGCATTCGTGAGCGATTGGACCGTGGCGCCGCTGGCGGCCATCGCCGGGGCTTTGGGCTGGATCAGGATGTGCTGGGTGGCCCCGCCTGTCACGTCAGCGCTGCGGACCCCGTCCAGCTTCTGGAGCCGGGGAACGCTCAAGCGCTGCAGGTCCGTGTTCAACTCGCTGAGAGGCTTGTCCGAAGACACGGCCAAGTACACGATCGGGAAGTCGCTGATGCTGCCGGCGAAAGACTGCGGCTCGACGTCGGCCGGCAGCACACGTTTCGCATTGGAGATGGCCCGATCGATCTGGTTGCGTGCCCGGTCCAGGTTCGAGCCGTACGTGAACACCATGGTGATCTGCGAAACACCGTTCCGTGACGTCGACGTTGTCGACTCGAGGCCCTCGACGCTGTTCAGCGCCGTTTCGAGCGGGCGGCTGAGTTGCTTGTCGACAACCTCCGGGGACGCGCCCGGCATGGACGTGATCACCGAGATCTGCGGGAACTCGATCGAGGGAATGAGCTCCTGCTTCAGGGACGACATGGTGATCACGCCGAACACCGCCGCGAAGACGGTGATCAGCGCGATCAATGCCCTGTTCGCCAGTGAAAGCCTTGCCAGACGGAACATTGCACTGTCTCCTGGGATCTACGGTCTGTCTCTTGTCTCGAACCGGCCGCAGCCCGGACGGCTGCTAGTGCTGGACGGCGTCGGCAGGCTCAAGCTGGAGTGAACGGGCAGTGCTCGCTTCCAACTCGGCCGCAAGTTCCGGATTGTCGTTCAGTTTGACGCCGTAGCCCGGCATCATTTCCTTGAGCTTGGACTGCCAGCCCTTGAAGTTCTTCGGGAAGGACCGCTGGAGCATCTCGATCATGATGGGGACGGCAGTGGAGGCTCCGGGGGAGGCCCCGAGCAGTGCTCCGATGGAGCCGTCACGGGCCGTGATCACTTCGGTGCCGAACTGCAGCACGCCGCCCTTCTTGGAGTCTTTCTTGATGATCTGCACCCGCTGGCCCGCGGTGATGAGCTCCCAGTTGGCGCCGTCGGCCTGGGGGTAGTACTCGCGGAGGGACTCCACCTTGGCGTCGTGGCGCTTGGCCACTTCCTTGATCAGGTACGCAGTCAGGTCCATGTTGTCCTTGGCCACGGCCAGCATCGGGATGATGTTGCCGGGGCGGATGGACAGCGGCAGGTCGAGGTAGCTGCTCGTCTTGAGGAAGTTGGTGGAGAATCCGGCGTAGGGGCCGAAAAGCAGGGAACGCTTGCCGTCAACGTAGCGGGTGTCAAGGTGCGGCACGGACATGGGCGGGGCGCCCACGGAGGCCTGGCCGTAGACCTTGGCGCCGTGCTGGCCCGCGATGGCCTCGTCAGTGCAGCGGAAGAACTGTCCGGACACCGGGAAACCGCCGTAGCCCTTGCTTTCCGGGATGCCCGATGCCTGGAGCAGGTGGAGTGCTCCACCGCCGGCGCCGACGAAGACGAACTTGGCGTTGATCCGGCTGTGTTCGCCGGAAGCCGGGTACTTGAGCGAAAGGTCCCAGCCGCCGTCGGAGGCTTTGCTCACATTGGTGACGTCGTGGCCATAGTTGACTTCAACGCCGTTGGCGGCGAGGTAGCCGGTCAGCTCCCGGGTCAAGGCGCCGAAGTCGACGTCGGTGCCTTCCGCGGCGCGGGTGGCGGCAACGCGCTGCTTGGCGTCGCGGCCCTTGACGATCAGCGGAGCCCACTTGGCGATCTGTGCCTGGTCTTCCGTGTATTCCATGCTGCGGAAGAGTGTGTTCGGCTTGAGTGCTTCATAGCGCGTCTTGAGGAAGTCTGCGTGCTTGTCGCCGATGACGAAGCTCATGTGCGGAACCGTGTTGATGAAGCCCTTGGGGGAGCCGATCAATTTGTTGTCCACGAGGTGGGACCAGAACTGCCGGGAGAGCTGGAATTGCTCGTTGATGTGGAGGGCCTTGGACGGGTCAACGGACCCGTCTTTCGCTGCTGGTGAGTAATTAAGCTCACAGAGCGCTGCGTGCCCGGTTCCCGCGTTGTTCCACGGTCCGGAGCTTTCCAGGCCGGCTTCGTCGAGTCGCTCAAAGAGGGAGATGGTCCAGCTGGGTTCGAGTTGCTTGATGAACGCACCCAGGGTTGCGCTCATGATCCCGCCCCCGATAAGGACGACGTCAGCGTGGTGTGTCTTGGAAATGAAGGTCACGATCTATCTCCGATAGCGGCGGCACTGGCTGTCACAGAATATCCCCGCGTGGGCACATAACTGAAATTGCGGCGGGACGTCAAGACTTCAGGCGAACGTTTGTAAAAACTTCGTTTAAGACAGGCGATGCCGGGTACTTCTCCACGCGGTCGGAGAGGGCCAAGGCCGAGATGGGGAATGCGATGGGCACTGCCGGGACGGTCGCCGCGATCTGGGCATTGATGGTCTGGTACTGCGAGTTGCGGTCAGCGCCTTCGGGGAGTCCCCGGGCCCGGTCGATCTTCGAGAACACCTGTGGATCGCTGTAGCCGAACTCGCCGTTGCTCTCTCCGAAGAGGGTGCCCACGAAATTGTCCGGGTCCGAGTAGGCGCCGTTCCAACCGAGCAAGTGGAGCGCGTGGTCGCCGGGGGATTGAACCTTCTGGAGGTAGCCGTCATCCCAGTTCACGGGTACCGGCTTGATATTCAGTCCGATGGCGGTGAGCTCGGCGCTGATCTCCGCATAGATCTTCTCCGGAGTGGGAAGGTAGGCGCGCGTGACATTGAGCGGGTAGTAGAACTTGAGTTCCTCGCCTTTGTAGCCGGACTTGGCGAGCAACTGCTTGGCCTTGTCCGGGTCGTATCCCAGGGACGGTGCGTTGTTGTTGAAGCCGCTCAGCTTGGGGGGAACGAACTGGGACGCCGGTGAGGTGTTGTCGATGAAGAACTTGTGGATGAGGGTGTCTTTGTCGATGGCCATCTCGATTGCCTGGCGCACCCCGAGGTTCTGGAGGGGCGCCACGGACTCGTTCATCCCCAGGTACATGACGGAGAACGGGTCCCGTTGGACAATTTGCATGCCCTTCTTGACGAGTTGGTCGAAGGTGCCGGCGGTGACGAGGTCGTATCCATCGATGGTTCCCGCGAGCAGGGCCTGGAGCCGGGCCTGCGGGTAGTCGAACGGAATGAAGTTGACCGTGGCAATCTCTCCGCGGTCGCCCCAGTAGCCCTTGTAGCTCTTGAGCGTGATCCGGTCTTGGCTCCACGAGGAGAAAACGTAAGGGCCGGTGCCCACAGGGTGCGAGGCGTAGGCCGACGCCGGCTGTCCTGACAGTTTCTTGTCTAGGACGTTGGCGGTCTCGTCGGCCAAGGCCTTCGGGGAGGACATGGCGAACGCCGGCAGCGTCAAGGCCTGCAGGAAGCCCGTGAAGGGCTTGGTCAGGTTGATTTGGACGTGGCCGGGGGAGACGACCTTGCAGTTCTTGAAGAGGGAAAGCGAAGCGTCGTCCGAGAAGGACTTGAAGACGCTCTTGAATGCGATGCCCGGTGCCTGCTGACGCAGCGTTGCCGGAAAGTTGAACCAACGGTTGAAGTTGCTGCAGACGGCGGCGGCGTCAAAGGCGGTTCCATCCTGGAAGGTGACCTTCGACCGCAACGTGAAGTCGTAGCTGAGTCCGTCATTTCCTTGTGACCAGGAGGTGGCAAGCAGGGGTGTTGGTTGGCCGGTGGAAGCATCGACCCCCACCAGGCCTTCCATGACTTGCCGCGTGATGCGATACGACTCGGAGTCGTTCGTCAATGCGGGGTCGAGTCCAAGGGGCATCGACGGGGTACCGAAGTTGAAGGTCTTGCTCGGCTCTGCCGAAGCGCCGCCCGCGGCCGAGGTTGACGGTGCTGGTCCAGGACTTACCGTGCACGAGGTCAAGGCAACGGCCAGAAGGCCTGCGCCGATTTGTAGCGTGATTCGGCGAAGCTTGCTGCTTACCACTCTTGTCCCCTCAAGGCAGTTGGACGGGCTGGGGCCCGCGGCAGCCGGACCGCAGTCCAGTCTAGTTCAGGGCCCTGAGTCCCGGCTGGAAAGCGGAAGTGCCCCGGCCGAGGACCGGGGCACTTCCTGAAAGTGCGCAAGGGGGGACTTGAACCCCCACGCCCGAAGGCACAGGAACCTAAATCCTGCGTGTCTGCCAATTTCACCACTCGCGCTGGTGTTGGTACCCGGACCGGGAGTCGGGGCTTCCGCTCCGGTCATATACCGGCCTCCATTGTACCCGCGGTTTCGCGTCGGCCGATTTAATCGTGGCGGCCGCGCGTCTGTGCCGCAGGGTGGCGGCTACTTGTCGATTTTGAGGTCCCTCCGGAGCTTGGCCACGTGGCCCGTGGCCCGCACGTTGTACTGGGCCGCCGCCACCTTGCCGTCGGGATTCACCACGATGGTGGAGCGGATCAGCCCTTGGTACGTGCGCCCATAGTTCTTCTTTTCGCCCCAGGCGGCATAGGCATCAGCGACCGTGTGCCCTTCATCGGAAAGCAGGGGAAAGGTCAGCGCTTCTTCGGCCACAAACTTTTCCAGGTCCTTCACGGTGTCCGGGGAGATTCCAAGGACGTCGTAACCGGCGGCCTGAAGGCTGGCGAGGGAATCGCGGAAGTCGCAGGCCTGCTTGGCGCATGCAGGAGTTGACGCCGCGGGGTAGAAATAGATCACCGTACTGCGGCCGCGATGCGAGGCCAGGCTGGCCTCGCGCCCCGTGTGGTCCTTGAGGGTGAAATCCGGGGCGGTGTCCCCTGGAATGAGTCTTTCAGCCATGTGTGCTCCTTGCTCGCGTCCGCGACCACCAAGCTTAGTGACGGGCCGGGCGCTTCACGAATTGAACTACCCCCGGCCGGATCTTCGCCGGGCGGTCTATATACTGGCCTTTATGCCTGATATGGAAAGGTGGCCCACTGGGCGCCTGCTCTCAACGGCCGCGCGCCTCGTGGAGCATGCCTGGAACGAGAAACTGCGCGGTATGGATCTGACCCATGCCGGGGTCATTGTCATGGAAGTACTTGCCGTCAACGGACCGACCACCCAGTCGATGCTCGCCCAGATCGTCCGGGTTCAGGCGCAGACGATGGGGAAGACGCTCACGAGGCTGGAGGCCCATGGGCACGTCAGCCGCGCACGCAGCGTGTCCGACCGCCGTAGCCAGGTGGTCAGCCTGACCGAAGCGGGGGAGCGCACCCTCGGCCTCGCCACGCAGTTGGAACGCGAAGTTCTTGCACCGGTTCCCGTGGACACGGCCAAGCTGCGGCGGGAACTGCAGGCGCTGGTACGCGAATTGGCGAGTAATCATTCTTCGGCAATTGTCAACGACATTGTTGCCGCAGTGGATTCAGGAGCGGCGGCGAGCGAGGCTTCCAACTAGGCCTGCGAAGCCCTGGTCCGCGAAGCGAAGCTGGCCGAAAAACAAAAAGATCCCTGGACGGCCATTCAGCCATCCAGGGATCTTCCCTTTGGTGCACCCCCCGGGACTTGAACCCGGAACCCATTGATTAAGAGTCAATTGCTCTGCCAATTGAGCTAGAGGTGCAATTGTTTGTTGCGCACAATGCAAAGAAATAACCCTTGAGCGGCTGTTGCCGCTCAAGGGCCCTTCCCTTTGGTGCACCCCCCGGGACTTGAACCCGGAACCCATTGATTAAGAGTCAATTGCTCTGCCAATTGAGCTAGAGGTGCATTTGTCGATTTCGATCCGCGGAGGGCTTTTCTTCCCTCGTTGATCTCCGCAACGACATGTAACTCTACACGACACTTGCCGAAGTGTGAAATCGACCAGCGCCTCCCTCGCGGCTCTGCCTGGGAGGCGTCTCTTTAGCTCCTTGAGGCTCTCAGCGGCGGTTCCTGCGGGGCGGCCGGAAGCCTGCTGCCTCCGCGTGGGCGCTCGAAACGAACCAGACCTCGGCTTTGACCTCGTCATAGGACGGGCTGTCTTCATCGTGATAGGTCATGGTGTCCGCATTGCCTTTGACGGTGTAGCCATCGGGGCCGCTCCCGTCAGCGGCCGCCGCAGCCGACCCTTCACCGTATGGCTGATCGGCGGCGAGATGCCCGCCCAAAGGCGACGCGCCCGTCGAGTCCGGGGCCTGGGCCCTCGGCTCAGCAGGGGCCGAGGCGGCCTCGGGAGTTCCCGCCCGGTCGTCCCGTGTGCCTTCCGCGGCAGCGTCGACAGCCTCCGCCGCAGCGGATTCGGCCCCGGGAAGTGTCGGTGCGTGGGCGTCGGTGTACTCGCGGTGGTGGATCGGCGCGGGGGTGGCCGGGGCGCCGCCTTCGCTCCAGGTGGCTTCCCACTCTGCGCTGTCGGCCGACTGTTCGGGAGTGGTTGGCTCCGTGGCCGCCGACGCCGGAGCGCCGGCGTCGGCCGGAACGGAAGGTCCGGCGTCGGCTACTGCGACGTCGTCGGCCGTCACGCCCCCTTCAAGTTCCGGCTCGGCGCCGGGAGGCTCGGCGGCTTCGGACACCGCGGCCTCGGACAGTACGGGTTCCGAGAGCGTGGGCTCCTCGATTGCGGGTTCCTCCACCGGGGTTTCGGCCGCGGGGGACTCTTCCGGGGCCGCCGCTCCGGTTTCGGGAAGCGGGGCCAGTCGCTCCCAGTCGTCGACGTCGCCCGCTTCGGTAGTCGGTTCCTGCTCCGGTTCGCGTTCGGGTGCGGCCGTTCGTGATGCGGCCGGGTCTGGATCGGCAGCCGCGGTGGTGGCCACCAACGGGGCGGAGCCTGTCAACGCGGCGGAAGCGACGTCCATTTGTGGCGATGCGGCGGTAGCGGATGGAGAGGACGAGGCCGCGGCGCCGGCGGATGACTTCGAGCTATTTCGGCTCAAGAGCCACCAAACAATTGCGACGATCAACACAATGACAATGACCCAGATCAACCAATCCATGGGAGGAGCCCTTCTGTTCGAGTGGCGCAGGTGTGTCGTGATTTGACGTTACGTCCGTGTCGCGGGGCTGTCTAGATTAGTGAATCCACATAGGTCAATCGAATCCCTGCCTTCCGGGCTCCTGCGATCCAGATGGACGGAATTGCAGATGACCATAAACGGTCGTCTCACATATTGAGACGACCGTCCAGTATTTGAATGAAATATTGCACGAAATAGGGACAAATTCGCCTTAACCCGCCAAGCGTGTTCGTTCGCCGCAGCTCAGGAGTCATAGACTCATGCCCATGAGTGACCACACCCCCATTGCGACAGACAACCAGCCGGACATCAAGCCACGCAGCCGGGTCGTAACGGACGGCATCCATGCCGCCCCCGCGCGAGGCATGTTCCGGGCCGTAGGGATGGGCGACGACGACTTCGCCAAGCCCCAGATCGGCGTCGCGAGCTCGTGGAACGAAATTACGCCGTGCAACCTCTCGCTCAACCGACTCGCCCAGGGCGCCAAGGAAGGCGTCCACGCCGGCGGCGGATTCCCCATGCAGTTCGGCACCATTTCCGTTTCGGACGGCATTTCGATGGGCCACGAGGGCATGCACTTCTCCCTTGTTTCCCGTGAAGTCATTGCCGACTCCGTTGAAACGGTCATGCAGGCCGAGCGCATCGACGGCTCCGTATTGCTGGCCGGCTGTGACAAATCCCTCCCGGGCATGCTCATGGCAGCCGCGCGCCTGGATCTCGCCAGCGTCTTCCTTTACGCCGGTTCCATCATGCCGGGTTGGGTCAAGCTCGAGGACGGTTCGGAGAAGGAAGTCACCCTTATTGACGCCTTCGAAGCCGTGGGTGCGTGCGCTGCGGGCAAGATGAGCCGCGGAGACCTCGACCGCATCGAACGCGCGATCTGTCCTGGTGAAGGCGCCTGTGGCGGTATGTACACGGCCAACACCATGGCGTGCATCGGCGAGGCCCTCGGCATGTCCCTGCCGGGCTCGGCCGCCCCGCCCTCGGCAGACCGCCGTCGTGATGACTTTGCCCGCAAGTCCGGCGAGGCAGTGGTCAACCTGCTCCGCCTCGGCATCACCGCCCGGGACATCATGACCAAGAAGGCGTTCGAGAACGCCATCGCGGTCACCATGGCCTTCGGTGGTTCCACCAACGCCGTCCTGCACTTGCTCGCAATCGCCCGCGAGGCCGAGGTCGAGCTGACCCTGGACGACTTCAACCGCATCGGCGACAAGATCCCGCACCTGGGCGACCTCAAGCCGTTCGGCCGCTACGTCATGACCGACGTCGACAAGATCGGCGGAGTGCCTGTCATCATGAAGGCGCTGCTCGACGCCGGCCTGCTGCACGGCGACTGCCTGACGGTCACCGGCAAGACCCTCGCCGAGAACCTGGAGTCCATCAACCCGCCTGACCTCGACGGCAAGATCCTGCGCGCCCTGGACAACCCGATCCACAAGACCGGCGGCATCACCATCCTGCACGGCTCCATGGCTCCGGAAGGTGCCGTCGTGAAGAGTGCCGGCTTCGACGCCGATGTCTTCGAAGGATCCGCCCGCGTGTTCGAACGCGAGCAGGGTGCGCTCGACGCTTTGGACAAGGGCGAGATCAAGGCCGGAGACGTCGTCGTGATCCGTTACGAAGGACCCAAGGGCGGCCCGGGCATGCGTGAGATGCTCGCCATCACCGGCGCCATCAAGGGCGCGGGCCTCGGCAAGGACGTGCTCCTGCTGACCGACGGCCGCTTCTCGGGCGGTACCACCGGCCTCTGCATCGGCCACGTCGCGCCCGAAGCCGTCGACGGCGGACCCATCGCCTTCGTCAAGGACGGCGACAAGATCCGCGTGGACATCGCCGCCCGCTCGTTCGACCTCCTGGTGGACGAAGCCGAACTCGAGTCCCGCAAGATCGGTTGGGAGCCCCTCCCGGCCAAATTCACCAAGGGCGTCCTCGCCAAGTACGCCAAGCTGGTGCACAGCGCCTCCACGGGTGCTTATTGCGGGTGATTCCGGGTTCCGGCCCAACTGACTCGCAGTTGTTGTCGTTTTGACGCCTCATAACGACAACAACTGCGAGTCAGTTGGGCAGCCGGGGTAGGACCAATCCGTGGACAATGGCGTCCATATAGTGAGATGGCGTCCTTATCGTTTGACACCTATCTCACTAAGAGGGAACACTGAACGCATGATCGCATTCGTTACTGTCGGCGCCACCGTGGGCACTGTCGTACTTACCAAGCGCGTGGCCTCCTAGCCCGACTGGTAACGAACCGTCACGCGCAACCCCTCGAAGAGCCGCAAGGCTGAGGGGTTTTTTTATTTCCCGCAGTGGATGGCGCATTTGAGCAAGAACCCGCATGAACGCAGTACCCGCAGTAACTTTCACTAATTGAAGATCCCCAAAGGAAGAGTCCGATGAGCAAAGGATCGCCGATCAGCCCCTCGCTGATGGCTGCAAAGTCCGCTGGAGCCCCCAAGGCTCCGGAAAAGGTCGACCGTCCGGCTGACGCCGTCGTCGACACTGCTGCAACTCCCTCTCCTGTACTCGGGCCGAACAACGTTGTACCCCCAACGGTGATGACCGGCTCGGAAGCTATTGTCCGCTCGCTCGAAGAACTCGGCGTCGACGATATTTTTGGTTTGCCCGGTGGCGCGATCCTCCCCACCTATGACCCCTTGATGGCCTCCAAGATGAATCACGTCCTGGTCCGTCACGAACAGGGAGCCGGCCACGCAGCGCAAGGCTACGCCATGGTTACCGGACGGGTTGGCGTCTGCATCGCCACCTCTGGCCCCGGTGCCACCAACCTCGTTACCGCCATCATGGATGCCCACATGGACTCCGTGCCCCTCGTTGCCATTACCGGCCAGGTATCGGCTTCCGTCATCGGCACCGATGCCTTCCAGGAAGCGGACATCGTCGGCATCACCATGCCGATCACCAAGCATTCCTTCCTGGTGACGGATCCCAACGACATTCCGCATGTCATGGCCGAGGCTTTCTACCTTGCGAGCACCGGGCGTCCCGGTCCCGTATTGGTGGACATCGCCAAGAACGCCCAGCAGGGCACCATGACCTTCTCCTGGCCGCCCAAGATCGATTTGCCGGGCTATCGTCCGGTGGTCCGCGGCCACAACAAGCAGGTGCGCGAGGCTGCCCGGCTGATCGCTGCGGCAAACAAGCCCGTCCTGTATGTCGGCGGCGGTGTGGTCAAGGCCCACGCATCGGCCGAACTTCGTGAGCTCGCGGAACTCACCGGCGCTCCAGTGGTGACTACCCTCATGGCCCGCGGCGCGTTCCCGGATTCCCACCCCCAGCACGTCGGGATGCCCGGCATGCACGGCACGGTTTCTGCGGTAACCGCGCTGCAGCAGTCTGATTTGTTGATCACCCTTGGTGCGCGCTTCGATGACCGCGTGACGGGTGTCCTCAGCACGTTCGCTCCGCACGCAAAGATCATCCACGCTGACATCGACCCCGCGGAGATCTCCAAGAACCGTACGGCCGACGTTCCGATCGTGGGCTCCGTCAAGGAGATCATTCCGGAACTGAGCGAGGCTGTCCGTACCGCTTTCGAACTGTCCGGCACCCCGGACCTCGGCGGCTGGTGGGCCTTCCTCAACAATCTCCGCGATACCTACCCCCTGGGTTGGACCGAACCGGATGACGGACTCAGCGCCCCCCAGCGGGTCATCGAACGCATCGGTGCGCTCACTGGTCCGGAAGGAATCTATGTCGCGGGCGTTGGCCAGCACCAGATGTGGGCTGCCCAATTCATCAAGTACGAGCGTCCCCATGCGTGGCTGAACTCCGGCGGTGCCGGCACCATGGGTTATGCCGTGCCGGCAGCCATGGGCGCCAAGGTCGGCGAACCCGACCGCGTGGTGTGGGCGATCGACGGCGACGGCTGCTTCCAAATGACCAACCAGGAACTGGCCACCTGCGCCATCAACAAAATCCCCATCAAGGTTGCCATCATCAACAACTCCTCGCTGGGCATGGTGCGCCAGTGGCAGACCCTCTTCTACGAAGGCCGCTACTCCAACACCGACCTGAACACCGGCCACGACACCGTCCGTATCCCGGACTTCGTCAAGCTGGCAGACGCCTACGGCTGTGCCGCGTTCCGCTGCGAACGGGACGAGGACATCGACGCCACCATCCAGAAGGCCTTGGAAATCAATGACCGTCCCGTGGTCATCGACTTCGTGGTCAGCCCGAACTCCATGGTGTGGCCGATGGTCCCCTCCGGAGTCTCGAACGACCAGATCCAGGTTGCCCGCAACATGACCCCGGAATGGGAAGAGGAGGACTAGCCATGAGCCGCCACACACTGTCCGTTCTGGTCGAAGACAAGCCCGGCGTGCTGACGCGCGTGGCCAGCCTGTTCGCCCGGCGGGCCTTCAACATCAACTCCCTGGCCGTCGGTCCCACCGAGGTCTCCGGGATTTCCCGGATGACCGTCGTCGTCGACGCCGATGGCGACCTCATCGAGCAGGTCACCAAACAGCTCAACAAACTGATCAACGTGATCAAGATCGTCGAGCTGACCTCAGAATCTTCCGTGCAACGTGACCACATCCTGGTCAAGGTACGTGCGGATGCCGCGACACGCCTGCAGGTCACCCAAGCTGCAGACTTGTTCCGTGCCTCAGTGGTTGACGTTTCCACAGACTCGGTGGTCATTGAGGCAACCGGTACCCCGGAAAAGCTCGCAGCGCTGCTTTCAGTGCTCGAGCCGTTCGGCATCCGCGAAATAGTGCAGTCCGGCACCTTGGCCGTTGGGCGGGGATCCCGCTCCATGAGTGACAGGGCTTTGCGCTCCGCTTAGGACACTGTCCCAGGCACAGCGCAGCAGCCCGATACCGAACCACAGACAATATCTACAAAACCACTCAAGAGGAGTTACGCAAGTGACTGAAATGTTCTACGACGACGACGCAGACCTGTCGATCATCCAGGGTCGCAAGGTTGCCATTGTCGGCTACGGTTCCCAGGGCCACGCCCACGCGCTGAACCTGCGCGACTCCGGCGTCGAGGTTGTCATCGCGCTCAAGGAAGGCTCGAAGTCGATCGCCAAGGCCGAGGACGCAGGCTTCACGGTCAAGAACGTTGCCGACGCCGCCGAATGGGCCGACGTCATCATGATCCTGGCGCCGGACCAGCACCAGCGCGCGATCTACAACGACTCCATCAAGGACAAGCTGACGGCCGGCAAGGCCCTTGCGTTCGCCCACGGCTTCAACATCCGCTTCGGCTACATCGAGGCGCCCGAGGGTGTTGACGTCATCCTGATCGCCCCGAAGGCTCCCGGCCACACCGTGCGTCGCGAGTTCGAAGCCGGCCGCGGTATCCCGGACATCATCGCCGTCGAGCAGGATGCTTCCGGTTCCGCCTGGGAGCTGGCCAAGTCCTACGCGAAGGCAATCGGCGGCACCCGCGCCGGCGTCATCAAGACCACCTTCACCGAAGAGACCGAAACCGACCTCTTCGGCGAGCAGGCTGTCCTGTGCGGCGGCGTCTCCCAGCTGATCCAGTACGGCTTCGAGACCCTGACCGAAGCCGGCTACCAGCCGCAGATCGCCTACTTCGAGGTTCTTCACGAGCTCAAGCTCATCGTCGACCTCATGTGGGAGGGCGGCATCGCCAAGCAGCGCTGGAGCGTTTCCGACACCGCGGAATACGGCGACTACGTCTCCGGCCCGCGCGTCATCGACCCCCGTGTCAAGGAAAACATGGCCGGCGTCCTCGCCGACATCCAGTCCGGTGCCTTCGCCAAGCGTTTCATCGACGACCAGGACAACGGTGCAGTCGAGTTCAAGGAACTGCGTGCCAAGGCAGAGCAACACCCGATCGAGGGCGTCGGCCGCGAGCTGCGGTCCCTGTTCTCCTGGCAGCAGCAGGACGAGGACTACGTCGAAGGCTCTGCAGCCCGCTAGTCAAGGCAACCGTTGAAGCAGCGGCAAGAGCCGTAGCAATTCAACACAGAACGCCGTTCGGGATAGGCTCGAAATGAAGCCGCCCGGCATGGAGGCCGGACCCGGTATACCGGGTCCGGCCTTCGTCGTCAAAGAATCGTTTCACCAAAACCCCACCTGAAAAAGAGAGCTAAAGAGGTCACCGGTGACTAGCACCAAGCCAGTAGTACTCCTCGCTGAGGAACTTTCGCCCGCCACGATCGAAGCCCTTGGTCCGGACTTCGAAATCCGTCAAACCGACGGTGCGGACCGCTCCCAGCTGCTCTCCGCAATCGTCGACGTCGACGCCATCCTCGTGCGTTCAGCCACCCAGGTGGATGCCGAGGCAATTGCCGCAGCCAAGAACCTCAAGATCATCGCCCGTGCCGGAGTGGGCCTGGACAACGTGGACATCAAGGCCGCCACCCAGGCCGGCGTCATGGTGGTCAACGCCCCGACGTCGAACATTGTGTCCGCCGCTGAACTCACGGTCGGCCACATCCTCAGCCTTGCCCGCCACATCCCGCAGGCCAGCTCCGCACTGAAGGGCGGCGAGTGGAAGCGCTCCAAGTACACGGGCATCGAACTTTTCGAGAAGAAGATCGGCATCATCGGCCTCGGACGCATCGGCGCGCTCGTGGCCGCCCGCCTGCAGGGCTTCGAGACTGAGATTCTCGCCTACGACCCGTACATCACCTCCGCCCGCGCCGCCCAGCTCGGCGTCAAGCTCGTCACCCTGGATGAGCTTCTGGAGAAGTCGGACTTCATCACCATCCACATGCCCAAGACCCCGGAAACAGTGGGCATGCTGGGCGCAGATGCCTTCAAGAAGATGAAGGAAACGGCGTATGTGGTCAACGTAGCCCGTGGCGGCCTGATCGACGAAGAAGCCCTTCATGAGGCTTTGGAAGACGGCCAGATCGCCGGCGCAGGCGTCGACGTCTTCGTCAAGGAGCCGAGCACCGACCTGCCGTTCTTCGGCATGGACAACGTCATCGTGACGCCCCACCTGGGCGCCTCGACGGACGAAGCCCAGGAAAAGGCCGGCGTTTCCGTGGCTAAGTCAGTGCGCCTCGCCCTCGCCGGCGAACTCGTTCCGGATGCCGTCAACGTCGCCGGGGGCGTGATTGCCTCCGACGTCCGCCCCGGAATCCCCCTGATCGAGAAGCTCGGCCGGATCTTCACGGCCCTGACCCACGCATCCCTGACGCAGATCGATGTCGAGGTCGCGGGCGAAATCTCCAGCCTCGACGTGAAGGTCCTCGAGCTGGCAGCGCTCAAGGGCGTTTTCGCCGACGTCGTGACCGAGCAGGTCTCCTACGTCAACGCACCCGTCATCGCCGAGCAGCGCGGCATCAACACCCGCCTGATCACGACGCCGGAAGCCGAGGACTACCGCAACGTCCTGACCATCCGCGGGGCACTGAGCGACGGCTCCCAGATCTCCGTGGCCGGGACGCTCACCGGGCCCAAGCAGGTCCAGAAGCTCGTGGGCGTCAACGGCTACGATGTCGAAATCCCGATCAGCGAGCACTTGGTGGTTGTTTCCTACGCGGACCGTCCGGGTGTCATCGGCACCATCGGCCACATCCTGGGCATGAACAACATCAACATCGGCGGCATGCAGGTGGCCCGCCAGAGCGAAGGCGGCCAGGTCCTGGCGCTGCTCACTATTGACACTTCCGTGCCGCAGCAGGTCCTTGAAGCCATCAAGGCCGGCATCGGCGCGGACATGGTCCGCGAAGTGGATCTGGAAGACTAGCATCCCAACCGCTTGAGCTAGAAATGTGTGCCGCACTTCACATCGGCGACATATTATTGGCCGGTCTGCCTACAATGGCTTGGTCCGAAATTCGGAACCGGCGGCAGGCCGGCCAATAACTTTTGCACGCACCCGGTGGATTCCTCTTGCCTCGGCATGGTTCCTGGGACAGCAGTGTGCACACCCGCAATCCAGGACTCAGGGAGCCCTATGAACGCCGTCCAGAGGTTCATCAGAAGCCGTGTGCTTCTGCTGACCGCGGCCATTTTGATCGTCGCCATGTGTTTGTCCGTATTCATCCAGAGCCAGTCGCAGGCCGCACTGAACCGGACAGTGGATGAGAACTCACGCGGCCTGTACGACATTCTGGTCCAGGCCAAGTCCGCGAACACCAAGGACGGCGGGGCCCTCCTCCAGCCGGACATCGCGAATGGCCAGGGTGGCATCAGCTTCCCGCAACTCGAGAAGATCCGCGGGCTGAGCGGTGCGGCCGTCGCGGCGCCCATCAGCCTCGTCTCCCGGGTGACGCAGAACCTGGAAACTCCGCGGCTTGATGCCATGGATTACCTTGGCTACAACGCGGGCCTGGCTGGTGGAGCCACTGCGGGGGATCCGACTGGAACGGACGCCAAGAAATGGCCCGCACCGGAGTCCGTGCTCCCCGCGCAGCCCAAGAAGTACCGCCTGACCGCCACCGCCGTGAGCTCCGACGGAGTGTCCCAGCAGACCCTCTTCCAGACCAGTGCTGAAGGCACGCTCGGCAAGGGGCAGGTCATAGAACAGCAGACTGCCGGCGGCAAGAGCATCCGCATCGCCGGCCCGGCGGGGGAGACCGGCATCAAGTTCCCTGCGCCTGCCGGTGGCTCGGAACACAACCTTTTCAATCTTTCCGTGGCGCTGCCCATGGCTCCCCAGGTCACCGAGTCGGTTGTCGCCGTCGACCCGACAGCTGAACGCGCGCTCCTGGGCTCGGCCGGAGACTTCCTCGCCCCGCTGCAGAAGGCTCCGCCGCCCGACACCCGCAACGCCGGAGCCATCGGCCGCTACTTCGAACAACTCTTCGCGAAGAGCCCTACGCAGCAGGAACTCGAACAAGGCCCGGATTTCATGGGCGTCAACCTCAAATACTGGGCACCCCTCATGACCCAGTACCAGCAGGCAAAGCTGTCCGGCCAGATCACGGATGCCTCGCAGGCCATCCCCTTGATCGTCCGGCAGGGAACTTCGCTGGATCTGAAGTATTCGGTCAAGATCCAGGAAATCGACGATTCGGGCAATGTCGTCAACGACGTCGGCACTGTCTCGCGTTCGTTGGACAAGGATTACCTGCCCTTCGTGTCAAAGTCGCCCTTCGCCCTGGAATGGCCTGGATCAACGGACCACAGCCAGTTGCTCGGCAACACGGGCAACTTCAGCCAAGGCCTGTACCAGCCCGCCGAGTGGAGCACGGACTTCGCAGGGGCACCCAAGTACACGGACGGCGCAACCTCCGCGAATGGCGCCGTCGGCAAGTCCGCAACACCGGGCGACTGGGTAACCGTCAACAAACTGCCCGAGAAATCGGCCTTCGGGGCGATCGTGGACCAGAGCCAGCGCAAGCCCGTCGACGAACGTTCGTACCGGGAGAACCTCTCCACCGGCTCGAAGCCGGCCACTCCGCTGCCCATGGTCTATGGGACGTTCGATCCGGCCCAGATCCAGAAGGCGGCCGGCGACGTCAACAAGCTGCCCTTGGGCGGCTATGACCCGGCACCGATGACGCTCCAGAAGGATGCTTCGGGCAATGACACCGCAGCCAAGGGCCTCAAGCCTTCGTTGAGCGCCACCGGCCTGGTCAGCCAGTCCGCCGGCGCCATCACCGACTACTACGGCCTTGCCGCAGCGCGCGGTTACGACTCCAACGCCAACGTCATCGACGCCGTCCGGGTCCGCGCCAGCGCGCCGGGCAACTGGAAACAAGCCCAACCGGAGGTCGACAAGCTCGCGGCCCAGATCCGCGACATGGGTCTCGAAGCCACAGTGGTGGCCGGCTCCGCGCGTGAAGACGCCAACATCTTCGTTCCGGGATACTCCAAGGACGACGCCGGCAAGGAATCCGCACTGGGCACCGTGCAGCAGTCGTGGGTCCGGCAGGATGCCGCCGACGCCGTTTCCGGTTCCCTGACGGGCACCAATATCACCCTCCTCTTCCTGACGCTGTGCGGGGCCACCCTCCTGACCGGCGCTTCGACTGTCAGCTATATCCGCCAGCGTCGCAGCGAAGCGGGGATACTCCGTGCCATGGGCTGGACCCAAAGAAAGATCCGCAGCTGGGTCCTTGAGGAGTTCGGCATCGGTGCGGCGATCGTTGCCGTGGCCGGCATTGCGCTGAGCCTTCTGAGTTGGAACCTGGCTACCGTCATTGTTTCCGCATCAGTGCTGCTCATCTACTGCGGAGCTGCGTACATCGCGGCCCAGCAATTGCGGCACCGCGACGTCGTCGACCAGGAACCCCAACACGACGAGCGGCTGATCGCAGTTGATTCGCCCCTGACGTTTGCGTACCGCCAACTGGTCACCCACCGGTTCAGCTCGGTGGCGCTGGCCGTGGCCGTGGGCGTGTTCGGAGCGGCCGTTGGTGCCCTGATCGCCTTGCTCATCGACATCCCGCGCGCGGCCGGGGCCAGTGCCCTCAGCGGCCTTGCCTCCGCCACCGTCGCGCTGCCGAGCGTCATCCTGGCAGTCTGCGGAGTGCTCGTGGGCCTCGTGCTGACCTTGGTCACCGGTCGCTTCGAGCTCCAGGCCAGGCGCGAGCAGCTCGGCACGCTCAGGGCCATGGGCTGGAACCCGGACATGCTGGGACAGGTCCGATTCTTCGAAAATGCCTTGGTCGGAGCCGCGGCACTGATCCTGGGCGTCCTGGGGGCGCTGGGCCTGGGCCTGCTGCTCGCTCCCTATGCCGCACTTTGGGCCGCTTTGGCCGGAGTGGTGGCAGTACTTTGCTGGATTCCCATTGCAACGAAGGTGGTCAAATGACTGACAATCTCGAACCCGATCTGACCGCGACCACGGAATCCACCGACGAGTCGTTCCAGACCCGCGCCAACACCATCGTGAGGGCTGCGGACCACGGCATGCCCTTGCAATTGAGCAACATCACCATCCGCTACGGCGGCGACAAGGGCGGGGCGGAGCCGGTCACCGTCGTCGAGGACTTCAACCTGACCTTGCACGCCGGTGAGATGCACTGTGTCGCCGGGCGAAGCGGCTCAGGCAAGACCAGCATCCTGACGGTGGGAGCGGGGCTCACGCTTCCGACGTCGGGCCGTGTCCTCTGGGAGGGCGACTCCCTCGAGAAGATGGGCGACGACGAAATCGCCGACCGCCGCCGCGCCCTGATCGGGTACGTGGACCAGGGCGGCGCCTTGATCGACGGCATGAGCGCTTTGGAGAATGTGCTGTTGCCGGCCGTTCCCGACGGCGAAGTGGAGCAGCGCACCGAAATGGCCAAGGACCTGCTGGACCTGGTGGGCCTCGGCCGGCGCATGCGCCACCGTCCGGCACAGCTTTCCGGTGGTGAGCGCCAGCGTGTCGCGATCGCCCGCGCCTTGATCCTGGGCACCCGCGTCCTGGTGGTTGACGAGCCAACGGCCAGCCTGGACCGCACCTCTGCCAACCGCATCATCAGCATCCTGAAGGACACCACCAGTGACGGGATCGCCGTGCTGGTGGCGTCGCACGACCACGAGCTTGTCAGGCTCAGCGATACGCTGACTGAATTGAACTAGCAACCGATGCCTCCGGTCCGGTCGCCATAGGCGGCCGGTCCCGTCTTCCATCTCCAAGAGAAGGTAACTTCGTAGAGTGACGTCTCCAGATAAACCCCCGTTCTACATCACCACTGCCATTACGTATCCGAACGGCGAGCCGCACATCGGTCATGCCTACGAGTACATCGCCACCGACGCGATGGCCCGTTTCAAGCGCCTCGATGGCTATGACGTGATGTTCTTGACGGGCACGGACGAGCACGGCATGAAGATTGCCCAGGCGGCGGAGAAGGAAGGCATCACGCCGAAGCAGCTCGTGGACCGGAATGCCGAAATCTACAAGGCTGCCCACGCTGCCTTGGGTATTTCCTACGACCGCTTCATCCGCACGACGGACGCCGATCACTACGCCGCTTCCCAGGCCATCTGGAAGAAGATGGAAGCCAAGGGCGACATCTACTTGTCCAAGTACGAGGGCTGGTACTCAGTCCGCGACGAGGCTTATTACACCGAGGACGAGACCGTCCTGAAGGACGACGGCGGCCGCTACTCACGCGATACCGACACGGAAGTGACCTGGACCGCGGAGGAGAGCTACTTCTTCCGGCTGTCCGCCTACCAGGACAGGTTGCTGGCCTTGTACGAGGAGCAACCGGAATTCGGCGCTCCCCAGTACCGCTTCAACGAGGTCATCAGCTTTGTCAAGCAGGGCCTGCAGGACTTGTCCATCAGCCGGACGACTTTCGACTGGGGCGTCCCGGTTCCGGGGAACGACAAGCACGTCATGTACGTGTGGGTAGATGCCTTGACCAATTACCTGACCGGGGTCGGCTACCCGGATGCCGATTCGGAGGCGTTCCGTAAGTTCTGGCCGGCAGACGTCCACATCATCGGCAAGGACATCTCACGGTTCCATGCGATTTTCTGGCCCGCCTTCCTCATGAGCGCCGGCCTGGAACTGCCCAAGCGGGTCATGATCCATGGCTTCCTGACCAACAATGGCGTCAAGATGTCCAAGTCCCTCGGCAACGTGGTGGCGCCCAAGGACTTCGTGGATCAGTACGGCCTGGACCAGGTGCGCTTCTTCTTCCTCCGCGAAGTGCCCTTCGGCGCCGACGGCAGCTACAACCACGAGGCCATTGTGGGCCGCATGAACGCGGACCTTGCCAACAACTTCGGCAACCTGGCGCAACGTTCGCTGTCCATGGTGGCCAAGAACTGCGAGGGCAAGGTGCCGGTTCCCGGTGAGTTCTCGGCCGAGGACTCGGCGCTGCTGGCACAAACGGGCGCACTGCTGGACGTGGCCCGCGCCGCCTTCGAGAAGCAGGAATTCAGCCGTGCCCTCGAGGCGATCTGGGCCGTCCTGGGTGACACGAACGCGTACTTCGCCGAGCAGGCCCCGTGGGTGCTGCGCAAGACCGACGTCGAGCGCATGAACACGGTCCTGTACGTCACGCTGGAAGTAGTCCGGATCGTGGCGATACTCGTCCAGCCGGTCATGCCGACGTCGGCGGCCAAGCTGCTTGAGGTGCTGGGACAGCCCGACGGCGAGGCGCGCCAGTTCGCGGCCATCGCCACGCCGATCGTCCCCGGCACGGAGCTCCCGGCTCCAGCCCCGGTCTTCCCGCGTTACGAAGAGCCCGCCGAATCCTAAACGCCCGCTCACTTATACCGCCTTTTGGGCAAACGCCCGCTCAGCTATACGGTGCCTGACGCGAACGCCCGCTCAGCTATACGGTGCCTGACGCGAACGCCCGCTCGGATCCGGTCCGTCGGCCGTGCAGATCGGAGCGGGCGTTTGTCTTTTCTCCCTCTTATGTGAGCGGGATCGACGGAAGGTGCCATATATGTGAGCGGGCGTCGGGAGCCCGGGGCGTTCAAATGGTGAGACGATTTTGACCAGAATGTGGATGCGTTGGCAGTCTGAAAACATGAGCGCAACGCAATCCGCCGCAACGATCAACCTGGCTGTCATTCCCGGCGACGGCATTGGCCCCGAAGTCATTGCCGAAGCCCTCAAGGTCCTGGAAAAGGTCGTCGCCGAAGAGGGCGTCACCCTGGAGCAGACCGAATACAAGCTTGGAGCCCAGCACTGGCTCGAAACCGGCGAAACCCTCCCGGACGAGGTCCTGGCCGATCTGCGTACCCGCGACGCCATCCTCTTCGGCGCTGTCGGCGCGGCCCCGGGGGACACCCGCATTCCTTCCGGCATCATCGAACGCGAGATGCTGCTCAAGCTTCGCTTCAGCCTCGACCACTTCGTGAACCTGCGCCCCTCGCGGCTCTACGGCACGGTGGGCAGCCCGCTCGCCAATCCCGGCACCATCGATTTCATCGTGGTCCGGGAAGGTACCGAGGGGCCGTACGTCGGCAACGGCGGTACGCTGCGCGGCGGGACCCCCCATGAGGTGGCCACCGAGGTATCGCTCAACACTGCCCATGGCGTCGAGCGCGTGGTCCGTGACGCCTTCCGCCGCGCCAGCGAGCGTCCCCGCAAGCATGTCACCCTGGTCCACAAGCACAACGTCCTGGTCTTCGCGGGCCATTTGTGGAAGCGTACTGTCGAGGCCGTGGCCAAGGAATTCCCCGAGGTCACCCACGATTACCTCCACATCGACGCCGCCACCATCTTCATGGTCACCGATCCCTCCCGCTTCGACGTGATCGTCACCGACAACCTCTTCGGCGACATCATCACCGACCTCGCCGCTGCCATCACCGGGGGCATCGGGTTGGCAGCCTCCGGCAACATCAATATGGACCGGACTGCGCCCTCCATGTTCGAACCCGTCCACGGTTCCGCCCCGGACATCGCCGGGCAGCAGAAAGCGGATCCGACCGCCGCCATCCTGTCCGCGGCCCTGCTGCTGGACCACCTCGGCTACACGGCGGCCGCCCGGAGGATCGAAACCGCCGTCGTCGCCGATATCGAAAGCCGCGACGGCGATAGCCGCAGCACCGCGGCCATCGGCGACGCCATCGCTGCCGCACTCTAGGGCCTGTACTGGCATTTTGGGGTCGGTGCCCGGGCGTAAGCTTTACTTGAATTATTTACCTGCTGCCGTGGTCCGTCGCTGAACCATATCCTCCAAGAGATGGTTCGCTCTGCCTGGTAGCCGACTGGAGGAAACATGACTCAGACTGCCCACGGCGTCGAATTCAGCCAGCAGCTCTCGGAGACCCCGAAGTCTGCTGAGGAGCGTGCAGCTATCCTGGCAAACCCGGGATTTGGCGACTACTTCACCGACAACACCGTCATTGTCGACTACAGCGTTGACACAGAGGGCAAGGGCGGTTGGCACAGTGCGCGCGTCGAGGCCTACGGACCGATTTCCCTGGATCCGTCGGCGGCAGTGCTGCACTACGGCCAGGAGATCTTCGAAGGACTCAAGGCTTACCGCCACGCTGACGGCTCCGTGTGGACGTTCCGTCCCGAGGCCAACGCTGCCCGCCTAAACAAGTCGGCGCGCCGCCTCGCCCTCCCGGAACTCCCCGAGGAATACTTCCTCGGTGCCATCCGCGAACTCGTGCAGGCGGACAAGGAATGGGTTCCGTCCGGCGACGGCGAAGCCCTGTACCTGCGCCCGTTCATGGTCGCGACGGAGGCGTTCCTGGGTGTCCGCGCGGCCCGCGAGGTCTCGTTCCGGGTCATCGCTTCTCCGGCCGGCAACTACTTCGGCGGCGAGCTCAAGCCGGTATCCATCTGGATCTCCCGCGAATACGCGCGCGCCGGCCGCGGCGGCACCGGTGCAGCCAAGTGCGGTGGAAACTACGCCGCATCACTGATTGCCCAAATGGAAGCCGAGGAGAACGGCTGCAAGCAGGTCCTCTTCCTGGACCACTTCAACGACGACGCTGTCGAGGAACTCGGGGGCATGAACGTCTTCTTCGTCATGAAGGACGGCTCACTCGTCACTCCTGCACTCACCGGAACCATCCTCGAAGGCGTGACCCGGTCGTCCGTCATCCAGGTGGCGAAGGACATGGGCCGCGAGGTTTCCGAGCGCAAGATCACCCTTGCCGAGTGGCGCGACGGCGTTGCCTCCGGTGAAATCGCCGAGGTCTTCGCTTGCGGCACCGCGGCTGTCATCACGCCCATCGGAGTTCTCAAGGACAAGACCGAGTTCATCGGCTCCGAGGACGCCAAGGCCGGCGAAACCACCATGGCCATCCGCCAGCAGTTGCTCGGCATCCAGACCGGAACGGTCGAGGACAAGCACGGCTGGCTCACCCGCCTGGCTTAAGGTTCAGCAGAGCGCCCGACGGCGGCCTCCCACTGCGGTGGGCGGGTCGCCGTCGTCGGTTAACCCGCAAGCGGGCTGTTGCCGGGGCTGCCTTGCCGGATCCGCGGTTCGATGAGTGCTTCCATCTTGGACTGCAGATACTGCTGGCCCGCTGCGGACGGATGATCGCCGTCGGGACCAATGAGGTCCGCCGCGTCGTTCATGATCCAGCCGAGGTCGATGGGATCAACGAAGTCGGCGCCGGCTTTCGCGGCAGCGGCCCTGTCCTGGTCGCGGATGTTGAGCCTTTCCGCCTCGGGCGTGCCCGTGTACGACGGCGGCCCGACCACCACGATGTAGGCGTCGGGAGCGCGGGACTTGACTGAGGCAAACGCGCGCGCTGCCGCGGCCTCGGTTTCCCCGGGGGTGGTTCCCATGTCATTTTCGGAACCGAAGAACAACACCAAGCGCGTCGCTTCCGTTACCGCCGCGTCCACCTGGGAACCGAAGGTCGATCCGTTGTCGCCGGCGCTGACATAACCGCTGCCATCATGCGCGGCATTGACGATGCTCGCATGGAACTGTTGAAAGCCGGGGTCCTTCCCCACAAGATTGGGCCAGGCATCGGCTGGGGAAGTGCCGTGTCCCGTGCTGAGGGAGTCTCCGATAATCACCACAGTGGGCTGGCCCGGGCCCGCGGCGGACCGTGGTCCGGTGTCGGAGGAACAAGCGCTGAGGAAGGCGAGGGCTGAAAGACAGACCGTTGCGATCGCCGTCGTCCGGAGTCCGTGTCTCCGGGGTTGACTCCGCAGCAATTCGACCACTCCTCCGCAACTGTCGCCGAGCGTCCTTCCCAGTGCCTTGGCACCATGCTACGTCGTATGCCGTGCCGGCTCCGAGGCACCCGGCTTCCGTTCCCGGGTCCGTCCACGCCGTGTGCCAAGATGGAGAAGTGAATCCGGCCAGTGACTCCTCTTTCCAGAACAGCAGTCCCTTCACCCGCTCGCTGCTCGCACCCAATCCGGGCCCGATGAGCCTCGACGGCACCAATTCGTACATCATTGCGGGTCCGGACGCCCGGGGAGTTGTCATCGTCGATCCCGGACCGCTCGACGAATCCCACCTGGCGGCACTCGCCGCTGCAGGAACGGTGGAGCTCGTTCTCATCACCCATCGCCACAAGGACCACACGGAGGCCTCCGTGCGCTTCCATGAACTCACCGGCGCGCCCGTCCGCGCGGCGGATCCGGTGCAGTGCCATGGCGGCGAACCGTTGCGGGCTGGCGAGGTCATCCAAGCCGCGGGAGTGGAGATCCGCGTGCTGGCCACGCCAGGCCATACCTCCGACTCAGTCTGCTTTCACCTTCCGGGCGACGGGCCGGACGGCTCGGTGCTGACGGGCGATACCATCCTGGGGCGGGGCACCACCGTCCTGGACTATCCCGACGGACGGCTGGGGGATTACCTCTCCAGCCTCGACACACTCGAAAGCCTTGGCCCGGCGACGCTGTTGCCCGCGCACGGCCCCGTTCTGCCGGCTGTCGACGCGGTGTGCCGCGAGTACCAGGCCCACAGGGAGATGCGCTTGGAGCAGATCCGTGAAGCCCTGGCGCGGCTCGGGGCCCAAGCCGGGGTCCAGGCAGTCACCGATGCGGTGTATCCCGACGTCGATCCTTCCGTTCGGTGGGCCGCTGAAACCTCGGTGGCGGCGCAATTGGACTATCTGCGCGGCTAGCAGACCCCTCCGCAGTGCGCGCGTAGCGTCCGCCTGCGGACGGTACGCTAGAACCCATGCGTATCGCCCGGTTTGTTGTTGATTCTGATCCCGTCTACGGCGTCGTTGAAGGTGAGCCCGGCAGTGAAGTCATCACTGTCATCCACGGCGACCCCTTCTTCAACGGCGTCGAGCGGACCTCGGTCCGCCACAAGCTGGAGGACGTGCGCCTGCTGGCACCGATCATTCCGCGCAGCAAGGTCATCGGCGTCGGGCGGAACTTCGCCGAACATGCCCGGGAACTCGGTAATGAAGTTCCGCAGCACCCCTTGCTGTTCCTGAAGCCGAACACCGCCGTCGTTGGCCCGAACGATCCGATCGTGTTGCCGGAGTTCTCGGAGGAGGTCTCCTTCGAAGCGGAACTCTGCGTCGTCATTGGCCGCATTTGCAAGGACGTGCCCGAAGACCGCGTGGACGACGTCATTTTCGGTTACACCTGCGGGAACGACCTCACGGCCCGCGACGTCCAGAAAACGGACCTGCAGTGGGCACGTGCCAAGGGCTTCGACACCTCCGCGCCGCTCGGCCCGTGGATCGAGACGGAACTCGATCCCGAGGACCTGGCCATCAAGGGCTGGCTCAACGGCGAACTCCGCCAGGACGGCAGCACCAACCAGATGATCCGCAGCGTGCGGGAGCTGGTGTCGATCGTTTCGCAGGCTTTCACCCTGCTTCCCGGTGATGTCATCATGACCGGGACTCCGGCCGGCGTCGGGCTGGTCCAGGAGGGCGACCGCTACGAGATCGAGATCGAAGGCATCGGCCGCTTGTCCAACCCGGTAGTGCGCCGGTAAGGCTTTGGCGGGCCGCCGCAGGTCCCCCCGCCCCTAGTGGCACTGGGCATTCCGCCCACTGCCACGGGGTAAAGTTGGAACCATTATGACTACTGTTGCTGCGTCGAACTCTGCCGCCATTCCTGCCGTGACCGCCGAAACCCCGGTCCGCGTCCGGTTCTGCCCGTCGCCCACCGGAACTCCGCACGTTGGATTGATCCGTACGGCCCTGTTCAACTGGGCCTACGCGCGGCACACCGGCGGCAAGCTGATTTTCCGGATCGAGGACACCGACTCCGCCCGCGACAGCGAGGAGAGCTACCACCAACTGCTTGACGCGCTGAAGTGGCTCGGCATCGACTGGGACGAGGGCGTCGAAGTTGGCGGTCCGCACGAGCCGTACCGCCAGTCGCAGCGCGGCGACATGTACCAGGACGTCATCGCCAAGCTCAAGGCCGGCGGCCACATCTATGAGTCATTCTCCACTCCCGAGGAGATCGAGGCACGACACCGGGCTGCCGGGCGCGATCCCAAGCTCGGCTACGACGGCTTTGACCGCCATGTCACCGAGGAACAGCTCGCACAGTACAAGGCCGAGGGCCGCAACGCCGTGTTGCGCCTGCGCATGCCGGACGAAGACCTGACCTTCAACGACCTCGTGCGGGGGGAGATCACGTTCAAGGCCGGATCGGTGCCCGACTTCGCCGTGGTTCGTGCCAACGGAGCCCCGTTGTACACGCTGGTGAACCCCGTGGACGATGCACTCATGGGGATCACGCACGTCCTCCGCGGCGAGGATCTGCTCAGCTCCACTCCGCGGCAGATCGCCCTCTACCGTGCGCTCTACGCCATCGGCGTGGCCGAATACATGCCCGAGTTCGGCCACCTTCCCTACGTCATGGGCCAGGGCAACAAGAAGCTTTCAAAGCGCGATCCGGAATCCAGCTTGTTCCTGCACCGGGAACGCGGCTTCATCCGCGAAGGATTGCTCAACTACCTGTCCCTCCTGGGCTGGTCCCTGAGCGCTGACGAGGACATCTTCACCGTGGAGCAGCTCGTGGCCAGCTTCGACATCCACGATGTCCTGGGCAACCCTGCGCGCTTCGACATCAAGAAGGCCGAAGCCATCAACGGAACGCACGTCCGCATGCTCAGCCCGGAGGATTTCCGCCAGCGGCTTGTGCCGTACCTGCGTGCCGCAGGCTTCGTGGGTGAGATCCTGACCCCGCGCCAGGAAGAGATCCTCGCCGAGTCCGCGCCGCTGGTCCAGGAAAGGATCACCCTGCTGGGCGAGGCTCCGGAGATGCTCGCCTTCCTGTTCAAGAACGACGACGCGATCGACGTCGCCGACGACGCCCGCAAGGGCCTCCCCGAGAACCTGGGCGAGGTGCTGGACGCCGCATTGGCAGCATTGGAACCGCTCGCGGACTGGACAGCGGAAAGCATTCAGACAGCCCTCAAGCAGGCTTTGGTGGAGGATCTTGGCATCAAGCCGCGCCTTGCATTCGGCCCTGTGCGCACGGCAATTTCCGGCCGCCGCATATCGCCGCCGCTGTTCGAATCGATGGTCATCCTGGGCAAGGAATCCTCGCTCACCCGCTTGCGCGCGTTCCGCGGCTAGTCCAGGCACGCCGTGACCCACGCACTTCATGAGTCGTTCCGCACGGTCCGGGGCGTCCTGTTCGACATCGACGACACCCTGGTGGACCTTGAATACGCCATGACCACGGCCCTGCGTGACGTCAGCGAACACCTCCTGCCCGGCCTGGACCAGGCCGGGTGGGAGAAGTTCGGACGGATCTTCACGCACGAAACCACGCATTTCTATGACCGCTACCTCGCCGGTGAATTGACGTTCAACGAGCAGCGGCTGCTGCGCGGCCGTGCGGCGCTGGGGCATTTCGGCGTCGAGCTTGGCGGTGAGGACTCCCACACGTGGCTCAACGACTACTCGCGCCTGCAGCCCAGTTATGTCAGGGCCTTCAGCGACGTCCTGCCGGTCCTCGATGCCCTGGACGGCCTTGGCATCCCTTATGGCGCCGTGAGCAACAACGTCCATGACTACCAGCGGGTCAAGCTCGACAGCGCAGGACTCGCGCGGGTGTCGGTTCTCGTCGGCACGGACACCGTGGGCGTGCCCAAGCCGGACCCCGCCATTTACCTGGAAGGGGTCCGCCGCTTGGGCACCACCCCGGCTGAGACCCTTTTCGTGGGCGACAACCGACTTCTCGACGCCGACGGCGCCACTGCCGCCGGATTGCGCGGCATCTGGCTGAACCGCACCGGCGAGCCCGACTCCGATTTCTCCGGCCGGGAAATAGATTCCTTGACGCGGTTGCTCGCCTGAGGCTTCCGCTACCCGGCCAGCCGGAACTTGCGCAGGAAGACGAACGCCCCGACGGAACCCGCCCCCAGGACGCCCACAAGCCCGAGCGCCGTACCGGTATCCGATTTCTCGGTCATGCTCGACGGCGATACCGCCGCAGCTCCCTGATGGAGTTCCGTGGTGCCCGCCGCGATTCGCGCATTTCCATCCGCGAGTTTGTTGGCACCGGTGGACAACTGGGCCGAGCCCGCCGCCAGTTTGGCATTTCCATCCGACAACTTGGAGGCACCCGCTGCCAACGCAGTGGACCCGTCCAGGAGACCGGGGGAGGAGGGATCCGCGGGGCTGCCCTTGATTCCCGTCATCAACGAGTCAGTGCCCGCAGCCAAGCGCGACGTTCCGTCTGTCATGCTGGCGGTGGCCTTGAGGAGACCCGGATGCTCGGGGTCGCCCGGTACGCCGTCCATGCCCACCCGGATCTTTGCAGTCCCGTCGGCGAGCATTTGGGTTCCCAGGACAACGCCCGGGGACGCTGGATCCTGGCTGTTGAGCTTCTGGGCGAGAGTGGCGAAACCGGCCGTCAGCTTGCCGGTCCCTGCGGCCAGCTTCCCCGTGCCGTCGGCAAGCCGGCCGGTGCCGTCATGCAGTTGGGTCGCTCCGGCCGAAAGCTGGCCCGCGCCGGCCTGCAATTGCGAAGCTCCCGCGTCAAGGCGGTGTGCGCCATCGTTGAGTGCATTGATCTGGGCCTTCAGCGCTGCCAGCGGCACCACGCCCTGGATGCCGTTGGCGGCGTCGGCGAGCTGCTGTAGCCCTTGGGCCAACGCGGCGGAGCCCGTTCCCTTGGTGGGGTCGTCGCCGGCTCCGGGGTAACCTTTGAGCTGATCGGTGCCCGCAGCGAGCCTGGAGGCGCCCGCGTCGAGTTGCGCAGCACCGGCGTCGAGCTGGGCGGCTCCGTTGTTGAGCTGGTTCGCGCCGTTGTTCAGTTGAGTGGCGCCGTCGCCGAGATTGTTCTCAGCGTTGCCGCCGGGCGTCGGAGTCAGCGCCGCGGAAAGTTGCACGGCACCGGCTGCGAGCTTCTGCGCACCGTCGTCCACTTTGTAGACCCCCGGCGCAAGCTTGGCGTTGACGTCATTCTGGATTTTCACGGCACCTGTAGCGAGTTTGTCTGCTCCGTCCTTTAGCTGCTGGGCTCCAGGGGCCAGCTTGCCCTGGATTCCGTTCTGGACTTTTGAGGCGCCATCCGCCAGCTTCGCCGCACCTGTCCCGGCTTCCGCAGCTCCGCCTGCAAGCCTCGCTGCGCCGTCTTTTAGCTGGCCGGCGCCGGCAGAGGCCTGTGCGGCACCGTCATCGAGCTGCGCCGACCCTGCCGCGATCTTCCCGATGACCAAGGTATAGAAGCCGAGGAGGGCTATGAGCAGAAGTGCGAGTACGGCGATGGCGACGATCTGGGCACGGCTTCGTGTTCTGGTGGCATTGGCAGGGTTCGGTGTCATGGGCAATTCCTCTCGATGACTTCCCGGCAGCGGCACTGCTGCCGGGGATCCCCCCATGTGACGCAGCTAACAGGCGTTCCGGCCTGGAGCTGTGCCACGAAACAAGTGCGTGGCGTTGGTTACCGATTGGTAACTTACCGAGAGTAAACCTAGGATCCGGTCGATTGCAAGGGTTTTTCCCAGTTCGTCCGTTCGCTCGGGATAGGGCCGGGCCGGCCTCGCACCTGGGTGCTCGATTTGTGTGCATCGAAAGTCTCGGGTAAAGTAACTACTCGTGCTGAGGGGCACGGAGCGAAGGTTTAAGCCATCGAATCCGGCCTAAAAGTGCCAATGGGATATGGTGTAATTGGCAACACTACGGTTTCTGGTACCGTCATTCTAGGTTCGAGTCCTGGTATCCCAGCTCTGAATAATCCGCATATTTGTGCGGGAATTCGGAGTTTCTCATCGGTTTGCCGATTTGAAACAAGGCTGAATGTGTGAAATACTCATTCAGCTTGAATACCGGAAGCGGAATTCACAAAGCGGTAAAACACAGTGCAAGGCCCCATCGTATAGCGGCCTAGTACGCTGCCCTCTCACGGCGGTAACGCGGGTTCGAATCCCGCTGGGGTCACCAATGAATCCCCCGGAACCAACAGGTTCCGGGGGATTTTTCTTTGTGTCGGTTGGATGGAACGTCGGACGCCGTACCTTTCTCCCCTTGCTTGCTGCGCGAAAGTCCAGGGGTGCCGCGATTCGCCGTGTCACAAACGCTTTTCCGGCTCAAAAGAGGGAACGCCGTACGGGTGGCGCTCAGGTGGTCTTTTGGAGGGCTTCCGCGGCGTCCCTGACTTTGATGAGCGTGCGCAGGTTCCGGGTGGTGATGCTCGCTTTATAACGCGCCTTGGCGGCGAGCTTGCTGAAGGGGCTATCCAGGGTGCCTCCCGCCGGGGCGAGCCATGCCGAGGCCTCGGGACCCAGCCGGACATGCTCGACGCCGCCGTGCCCTGGTGCCCCGAGAGCCGTGCCGGCGTCGAATAGTTCATCCAACATGGCAGTGTCAGAGGCGAGGGTGATGTAGCTGTGCGTGGCTTTGTCGTCGGCCGGGTAGGGGCAGGCTTCGACTAGTTCGGCGACCCTTTCGGCGGTCAGGACCACCACCCAGGCGTCGTAGCCAAAGGCTTCCCTCAGGCACTTCTCAAACTGCTCCTTGACTCCCGCGGCGTCGAGCTCGCTCTTGAGTACCGCGTTGCCACTGGCCAGCAGGGTCTTGACCTCATTGAAGGGATACGCCGCGAGGGCCGCTTTGAGGTCGGCCATTTTGATGTTGATCCCGCCCACGTTGATCCCGCGCAGGAACACGGCAAAGCTGTCCATGCGCCTACCCTACATGCGCCCCTCGACGAGAGGGGCGCCACGGCGAAGCAGTCGGGAATCGGGACGCGGCTAGTCGTTGTTTTTACGCAGGGCTTCGGTCAATACCCGGGCGGCGTTGCAGACGACTTCGGCGTGGAGTCTTCCGGGCTGACGGGTCAGGCGCTCGATGGGGCCGGAGATGGATACCGCGGCAATGACGCGGCCGGAAGGGCCGCGCACGGGTGCGGACACCGAGGCGACGCCAGGCTCGCGTTCACCGAGGCTCTGGGCCCAGCCCCGGCGTCGTACTCCCGCCAGGACGGTGGGCGTAAAGCGGGCGTTCTGGAGTCCGTCCAGGAGGCGGTCGTGGTCTTCCCACGCCAACAGGATCTGGGCGGCGGAGCCGGCCTTCATGGAGAGCTGGGTGCCCACGGGAATGGTGTCGCGCAGGCCGATCGGGCGTTCCGCCGAAGCGACGCAGACGCGCCAGTCGCCCTGGCGGCGGAAGATCTGGGCGCTTTCGCCCGTGGCGTCCCTCAATTGGATCAGGACAGGGCCGGCGGAAGCGATGAGCCGGTCCTCGCCGGCTGCCGAGGCAAGCTCGACAAGACGGCTGCCGAGGACGAAGCGTCCTTGGATATCGCGGCTCACGAGGCGGTGGTGGACGAGCGCCAGCGCCAGCCGGTGCACGGTGGGGCGGGCCAGTCCCGTTGCTGCCACAAGTTGAGCCAAGGTGGTTGGCCCCGCCTCAAGTGCGTCGAGTACTTGGGCTGCTTTATCGATGACGCCGACTCCACTAGAATTGTCCATGTAATGATATTGCCGTCTCAATATCTGAGATGCAAGTTGTTTCACTGGCGCAGTTCGGATCGCTGATGTTCAGTGGAAGTAGTCAAGCCAACCGCAGTGAAGGGAGCAGGCCGTGGGAAAGACACTGGCCGAGAAAGTTTGGGATGCGCACGTGGTGCGCAAGGGCGAAGGCGAAGGAGCCAACGCCCAGCCCGATCTTCTGTTCATCGACCTGCACCTCGTGCATGAGGTGACCTCCCCGCAGGCCTTCGAGGGCTTGCGCCTCGCCGGACGCCCCCTGCGCCGCCCCGACCTCACCATCGCCACGGAGGACCACAACACGCCGACCCTGGACATCGACAAGCCGATCGCCGACCTGACCAGCCGGACGCAGATCCAGACCCTGCGCAACAACTGCAAGGAGTTCGGAGTCCGCCTGCACTCGCTCGGCGACGCCGAGCAGGGCATTGTGCATGTTGTCGGCCCGCAGCTGGGCCTCACCCAGCCCGGCATGACGGTTGTCTGCGGCGATTCGCACACCTCGACCCACGGTGCCTTCGGGGCGCTCGCGATGGGTATCGGCACCTCCGAGGTGGAACACGTCATGGCCACCCAGACACTGTCCCTCAAGCCGTTCAAGACCATGGCCATCAACGTTGAAGGCACCCTGCGCCCAGGCGTGTCGGCAAAGGACATCATCCTGGCAGTCATCGCCAAGATCGGCACCGGCGGCGGCCAGGGCTACGTCCTGGAGTACCGCGGCTCGGCCATCCGGGCCCTCTCCATGGATGCCCGCATGACCATCTGCAACATGTCCATCGAGGCCGGCGCCCGCGCCGGACTGGTGGCTCCGGACCAGACGACCTACGACTACATGTACGGCCGCCCGCACGCTCCGCAGGGCGACGAGTGGGATGCCGCCGTCGAATACTGGAACACGCTGCACACTGACGATGACGCCGCTTTCGATGTCGAGGTGGACCTCGACGCCGATACCTTGGAGCCGTTCGTGACCTGGGGGACCAACCCGGGCCAGGGGATTTCGCTCAACGAAGCCGTGCCCTTCCCCGCGGACTTCGGTGACGAGAACGCCAAGCTGGCCGCGGAACGGGCCCTGCAGTATATGGGTCTCGAAGCCGGCACGCCCATGAAGGACATCCGGGTGGACACGGTCTTCCTGGGCTCCTGCACCAACTCCCGCATCGAGGACCTCCGTGCCGCGGCCGACGTCATCCGCGGACGGGAAAAGGACCCGAAGGTCCGGATGCTGGTGGTTCCCGGTTCGGCTCGTGTCCGCCTGGAAGCCGAAGCCGAGGGCCTGGACAAGGTGTTCAAGGAATTCGGCGCTGAATGGCGCTTCGCCGGCTGCTCCATGTGCCTGGGCATGAATCCGGACCAGCTGGAACCGGGGGAGCGCTGCGCGTCCACCTCGAACCGCAACTTCGAAGGACGCCAGGGCAAGGGCGGCCGCACCCACCTGGTTTCGCCGGTCGTCGCCGCAGCCACGGCAGTACGCGGAACGCTGAGCTCGCCTTCGGACCTGGAGCCCGCCTCTGTTTCCGCATCCACCACCACCGACGCCGCCTAGGAGGATCCCCATGGAAAAGTTCACCACCCACACCGGCATCGGTGTCCCGCTGCGCCAGAGCAATGTTGACACCGACCAGATCATTCCAGCGGTCTACCTGAAGCGGATCACGCGTACCGGTTTCGAAGACGCCCTGTTCTCGGCGTGGCGCAAAGACCCGTCCTTCATCCTGAACCAGGAACCCTTCAACGCCGGCTCCGTGCTTGTGGCGGGACCCGATTTCGGTACCGGTTCGTCCCGCGAGCACGCGGTCTGGGCATTGAAGGACTACGGGTTCAAAGCTGTATTGTCTTCCCGGTTCGCGGATATTTTCCGCGGCAACTCGGGAAAGCAAGGGCTCTTGGCGGCCGAGCTTGCCCAGGACGACATCGAGCTCATCTGGAAGGTCCTCGAAAACGCGCCCGGCACCGAAGTCAAGGTGGACCTCGTGTCCAAGACGGTTGAGTGCGGTAACGTCGTGGCACCCTTCGAGATCGATGACTACACCCGTTGGCGCCTCCTCGAGGGCCTGGATGACATCGGGCTGACGCTGCAGCACGAGGAAGACATCACGGCCTACGAGGCCACGAGGCCTTCCTTCAAGCCGAAAACCCTCCCTGCGCGAATCCAGTAGCTCGCATCAACGAGCTTCTGCGCCGTGAAAGGACCGGCGCACCCGAAGGAACGGGTGCGCCGGTCCTTTTCGTGTGCGTGGCACTCCGGTTCGCCGGGCACGAACGCGGGGTCACTTAGGGCCCATGCCGCGCGGCAGCATGGGCCCTAAGTGACCCCGCGTCGCGGAAAGGCCAGCCCGCCGCGTCGTATGTGGAAAAGTCCGCCATGCAATGCCGATTCCGTCCCCTTCAGCACCAGCAAACCCGCCTTCGCCACGCCCCTCCATTTCGAATCGGTAACGTCAGCTTTTATGCTTAGCTGGAGCCTTCGTAAGTGTGGGGGCATCAACTCGTGAGGAAACCGGTATAGATGAGTAGTGTTCTGACAATCCGCGGCGGCGTCCCCTTGACCGGCCGCGTCACCGTCAGAGGTGCCAAGAACCTTGTTCCCAAGGCCATGGTGGCTTCCCTCCTCGGCAACGAACCCTCGGTGTTGAGGAACGTTCCGGAGATCAAGGACGTGGAGGTCGTCACCAGCCTGTTGCAGCTTCATGGCGTGACTGTCCAGAAGGATCCCGTCACCGGCGATCTCACTCTGGACCCCAAGAATGCGAAGACTGCGTCCAGCACCGCTATCGACGCACACGCCGGCGACTCCCGCATCCCGATCCTGCTGTGCGGTCCGTTGATCCATGCCATCGGCGAAGCATTCATTCCCGATCTCGGCGGCTGCAAGATCGGCGACCGGCCGATCGACTACCACTTGAACGTGCTCCGCCAGTTTGGCGCCGTCGTCGAAAAGCGCCCGGGCGGCATCCACATCTCCGCTCCCAAGGGCCTCCATGGCGCGAAGATCTCCCTCCCGTACCCGTCGGTGGGAGCTACGGAGCAAGTCCTGCTGAGCGCCACGCGGGCAGAGGGCATCACCGAACTCAGCGGTGCCGCCACCGAACCGGAAATCATCGACCTCATCGCGGTGCTCCAGAAGATGGGCGCCATCATCAGCGTTCAGACCGATCGCACCATCCGGATCGAGGGCGTCCGCGACCTGGGCGGCTACGACCACCGCGCCCTGGCAGACCGCAATGAATCGGCGTCGTGGGCTTCCGCCGCCTTGGTGACGCGTGGAGACATCTTTGTTGAAGGTGCTTCCCAGCGGGACATGATGACTTTCCTCAACACCTACCGCAAGGTGGGCGGCGGCATGGACATCCGCGAGGACGGCATCCGCTTCTACCACCCCGGCGGAAAGCTGAGCCCCCTCGTCCTTGAAACGGACGTGCACCCGGGCTTCATGACCGATTGGCAACAACCACTCGTGGTCGCCTTGACGCAGGCTGAAGGCGTATCGATCGTCCACGAAACCGTGTACGAGAACCGTTTCGGCTTCACCGACGCGCTGACCCGCATGGGCGCAACCATCCAGGTCCACCGCGAATGCCTTGGAAGCGTGCCATGCCGCTTCGGCCAGCGCAATTTCCTGCATTCCGCCGTCGTCTCGGGACCTACTCCGCTGCGGGGCACCGACATTGACATTCCCGACCTCCGTGGCGGATTCAGCCACCTTATTGCGGCGCTTGCCGCGACCGGTACGTCCAGGGTGACCGGGATCGACATCATCAACCGCGGCTACGAGCGTTTCACTGAAAAACTTGCCGGGCTGGGCGCCGATTTCGACCTCACCGAATCCAAGTAACGGGGGATACCTTGAAGGAATCGGCCCAGAGCCGTGCCATGTTCGCTGTTCTTGCGGGAGTTGCGCGACCGCTCATGAACATCCTCATGGCAAAGAAGTGGGAGGGGACCGAAAAGCTCCCCGCGCGTGGCTTCATTGCGGCCCCGAACCACTGCACCGAAATCGACCCGATTGTGGTGGGGCACATGCTCTACAACATGAAGCGTCCACCGCATTTCCTCGCGAAATCCGGCCTCTTCAAGGTCCCCGTCCTGGGTAGCCTTTTGCGCGCTGCGAACCAGATTCCCGTGGAGCGCTCGACGGCGGGGGCGAACCGTTCGTTGCAAGCCGCCCAGGAAGTGGTGGATGCCGGCGGTGCCATCATCATTTACCCTGAGGGCACGCTGACGCGCGATCCTGATTTGTGGCCGATGAAGGGTCACACGGGAGCGGCGCGCCTGGCGCTCCAGACCGGTGCTCCCGTGGTTCCCATCGCCCATTGGGGTGCCCAAGAGGTGTTCCCCCGTTACGCCAAGCGCCTGCATGTCTTCCCACGGAAGACTTCCCGCATCCTGGTCGGCGATCCGGTTGATCTCAGCGCTTTCGAAGGCCGACCGCTGGATCGGGCCACCCTGGTTGAGGCTACGGACGTCGTCATGGACGCCATCACGGAGCTCCTTGCAACCTTGCGCGGGGAAGAACCGCCCAAGGAACGCTGGGACCCTGCCGCCCACAACCAGTCGAAGCACGGTCGCTTCCAAGCGACTGAAGGAACCTCGGGCGCCGACGCCACGGACGGACAGAAGTGACCTCCGGGGAAGAACTCATAGGCGATAACGGTGTTGTCGCCGTCCTTGGCGCGGGATCCTGGGGTACCACGTTCGCGAAAGTCCTGGCGGATGCTGCGATAGCCACCGGTGCGGAGCGGATCATCCGGATTTGGGGCCGGCGGGACGAAGTGGTTGCCCAGATCAACACGGAGCACCGTAACGCCCAGTACTTGAAGGACATTGCGCTGCCCGATTCCATCACGGCCTCCACGGATGTGGCCGAGGTCCTTGCGGGCGCCGGGCTCGTGATTCTGGCCGTGCCGGCGCAGTCGCTTCGGCTTCAACTGCGCAAATGGAAACCACTCGTGGCTCCCGGCGCCGTGGTCGTTTCCCTCATGAAGGGCCTTGAACTCGGTACCGATTCCCGCATGAGCCAAGTGATTTCCGAGGAACTCGACATTCCGCAGGAACGGGTCGCCGTCGTTTCAGGCCCCAACCTGGCAATGGAGATCGCGCGCCGGGAACCCACGGCCTCCGTGGTGGCATGCAGCGACGAAGCAACGGCCGCATCATTCGCGCTCTACTGCACCGCGCCGTACTTCCGCCCCTACACGAGCAACGACGTGGTCGGCGTCGAAATCGGGGGAATCGTGAAAAACGTGATCGCCCTCGCCGTCGGCATCTGCGAAGGCAAGCAAATGGGCGACAATACCAAGGCGTCCGTGATCACTCGCGGCCTTGCGGAAACCTCCCGGTTGGCGCTTGCCCTCGGTGGCGAGGCACGCACCATTGCTGGCCTCGCCGGGCTCGGAGACCTGGTTGCCACCTGCTCTTCGCCCTTGTCCAGGAACCATACGGCAGGACGCTTGCTCGGCGAAGGTTTGACGCTGGAACAGGTCACCGAGCGCATGACCCAGACGGCGGAAGGCATCAAATCCGGGTACGCTGTCTACGAACTAGCCGGAAAACTCGGCGTCGACATGCCGATCACCGCGGCCGTGGTAGCCGTCCTCGAAGGCAAACTGTCCGTTGATGAACTTGGGCCCAGACTCCTGGCCCGCTCCCTGAAGTCCGAAGGCGATTACTGACTGTGACCGAAGAATCCCTGTCTGCCGGAACTGCCGAGACTGCCGCTTCCACCGGAACTGCCGAGTCCACCGGAACTGCCGAGTCGACGATGCCGGCCGCTCCCCGGCGGCCCCGCGTCGCCGTGCTCTTTGGCGGTCGGTCCAGCGAACACGCAGTCAGTTGCGTGACGGCGGCCGGCGTCATGGGCGCCATCGACAAAGACAAGTACGACGTCGTCCCCATCGGGATTGCCAAGTCGGGCCAGTGGGTGATCCCCTCCGCTGACATCAGCCAGTGGTCGCTGAGCGCAACGGCCTTGCCTGAGGTGCCTCCTTCGGGGAAGACCGTCACCCTCGCCGAGGTGGGTGGAGCCCACCAATTGATCGTCACGGCGCCGAACGCAGTACCTGAGGAACTTGGTTCCGTGGACGTCGTGTTTCCGCTCCTGCACGGGCCCTGGGGCGAGGACGGCACCATCCAGGGTCTTTTGGAGCTTTCCGACACCCGCTATGTGGGAGCCGGAGTGCTGGCATCCGCCGTCGGCATGGACAAGCATTTCATGAAGGTCGTTTTCGAGGCCGCCGGCCTTACGGTGGGACCGTATGTGGCAGTCACTGACCGTGATTGGATCAATGACGCCGAAGCCGTGCGCAAGCGTGTTGACCGCCTCGGCTTTCCCGTGTTCGTGAAGCCCGCCCGGGCCGGTTCCTCGATGGGGATCTCCAAGGTTGACTCGATGGACGGATTGGATGCCGCCATCGACGAGGCACGGAGGCACGACCTCAAGCTCGTGATCGAGGCCGGCATTGTGGGCCGCGAAATCGAGTGCGCCGTCCTGGAAGGACGAGGCACCGCGGTCCCGCGAACCTCCATGCCCGGGGAGATCGCCGTAGCTCCAGGCGAACACGAGTTCTACGACTTCAACGCCAAATATGTGGAGGACGGCGCCGCAGCCCTGAGCTGCCCGGCCGATATTCCCGCCGAGGCCATTGCACGCGTCCGTGAACTCGCTGCGGCTGCCTTCGACGCTGTCGGTGCAGAAGGCCTCAGCCGCGTGGACTTTTTCTACACGCCGGACGGCGAACTCATCATCAACGAAATCAATACGATGCCCGGATTCACCCCGAAGAGCATGTATCCGCAAATGTGGGCGGCCTCCGGGCTTGGCTACGCCGAGTTGATCGACGAGCTCATCTACCTGGCGCTCAACCGCAAAACCGGCCTGCGCTGACAGCAGGCTGTCGCTGACAGCCTGCTGCGGCACGCCTGCTACTTGCCGGGGGCGCCGGTGGGCAGGTTCTGCAGCAGCTCAGGCTGGCCGACGCACTTGCGGACGGCCTTGATCTTCGACGCCGCCGGTGCAAGGTCCGCAAGGACCGTGGCGGAGCTGATCTTGTTCGGGTCCATGAGGATCTCCGTGGCGGGCTCGCGACCATAGGTGGTCAGGGTCCATGCCGGGTTGCCTTCCTTGATGACCCAGTCGACGTCGTTCACGGTGACGCAGCGGTCCGTGGTGGGGCCGGGCACATTGACCCCGCAACGCAGAATCAGTACCGACGGGTCGCCCCATGCCGCCGTGGCCTGGCTATTGGTCTTCCGCAGCGCGGCATCGCCGATCGTATCCGGGAGCGCCACCATCATGGGCGCGCAGGCGGCATTCGCGGCATCGGCCGCGGGCTGGACGTCGACCACGGGGGAGCAGGCTGCAAGGCTGAGGACCGAAACCGCCGCGGCTGTCAATGAACAGAGGACGCGAACGTACACAGCGGCTTTCGTTTGTTGCATTGATCAAGCCTATCGCGGCTGCGGCAAACCGAGGATCGGAGCAGCGGGCGCCAGCGGACAGCCCTTT
Source organism: Arthrobacter sp. efr-133-R2A-63 (assembly GCF_030209795.1). Taxonomy (NCBI): domain Bacteria; kingdom Bacillati; phylum Actinomycetota; class Actinomycetes; order Micrococcales; family Micrococcaceae; genus Arthrobacter; species Arthrobacter sp. efr-133-R2A-63. The sequence goes on from NZ_JARVRG010000013.1 coordinate 94,925, forward strand.
GATGTCGGCGGTTCGCGATAGCGTAGAGCTGTGTCCATAGAACAACAGACTGTCGGTGAGCTCTCCGAAGGGGAGCTCCTCGTACGCATCTTTCCGCGCCTGAAGCACAGCAGCAGCGTGCTGCTCGGGCCGGGGGACGACGCCGCCGTGGTCGCTGCCCCGGATGGCCGGACCCTGATTTCCATCGACACCCAGACCCAGGACCAGGACTTCCGGCTGGAATGGAACAACGGATACCGGACCACCGGGTATGACGTCGGCTGGAAGTCGGCGGCACAGAATCTCAGCGACATCAACGCGATGGGCGGCACTGCCGTATCCCTCGTCGTCAGCCTGACCATGCCGCCCGGAACTCCGGTCCTGTGGGTCGAGGACTTCGCCGATGGCCTGACGGCCGGCATCGTCGGACTGGGGGCACCCGATTGTTCAGTCGCCGGGGGAGACCTCGGCCGTGGCCGCGAAATCGCGGTGACCGTTGCCGTCGTCGGGACGATGCATGGGCTGCCCGCCGTCCTCCGCTCCGGGGCCCGTCCCGGTGACACCCTGGCCCTTGCCGGAACTGTTGGACGAGCTGCAGCGGGACTTGCCCTCCTCGAAAGCACCATACCCGTGGGCCAGCTGAACGCTGCCCAGCGCGCACTCATGGACAGCCAGTGCCGGCCGCAGCCGCCCCTCGCCGCAGGACCGCTGGGTGCCAAGGCAGGCGCAACCGCCATGATGGATGTCTCGGACGGGCTCCTGCGCGACGCCGGCCGCCTCGCCGTAGCCAGCGGCGTCGTCCTCGACCTCGACCCCATCGCGCTCAAGGCCCTCGCCACTCCCTTGGAAGCCGCCTCGGCTCCCCTTGGCCTCGATCCCATGGAATGGGTCCTGGGTGGCGGAGAGGACCATGGACTGCTGGCGACATTTCCAGCAAATGTTCAGCTACCTTCCGGCTTCACTGCGATAGGCTCGATCCAGGCCGTTGCCGAAGGACAGCACAGCGGCGTCCGGATAGCGGGAATGCCCGCTGACACCGCGGGATGGGATCACTTTGCAGACTAAGATTGCCGCCAATACGCACGCCATGAAGCGGTGGCTTGGCAAAGCTGAGACGACGCTCGGGAACCACAGCGACCGTCTCAACGCCATCAACATCTTCCCGGTGGCAGATGGCGACACCGGAACCAACCTCTACCTCACCGTCCGTGCCGCTGCCGCAGCTTTCTCTGATCGTTCCACCGCGGACGAGCCGGTCAACGACGTCGGCGTCGTTCTGGCCGCGGCGGGGCGGGCGGCCATGGAACAGGCCCGGGGGAACTCCGGGACACTCTTTGCCGTCTTCTTGTGCGCACTGGCCGAGCCGCTGGCAGGGCACACGCGCCTTAGTGCGCCGCTGCTTGCCGCCGCCTTGAACCGGGCCCAGATCCGGGCTTGGTCGGCCTTGAGCGAGCCTGTACCGGGCACCATGCTTTCCGTCCTCGACGCTGCCGCGAGGGCAGCCGGCGAATGCGATACCGCGCACAACGGGGATGACAGCAACCAGGCGCTCGGCCTGGCCCTCGACGCCGCCGTCAACGCCGCGCTGGATGCGGTGGTGCAAACCGAGGACCAACTCGCCACGCTGCACGCCGCCCGGGTAGTGGACGCGGGCGGGGTGGGCATGTTGCTGATCCTGGACTGCCTCCGTTCGGCCGTGCTCGGCGAGGAACTCCAGGATGAGCTCCTGGACGGGCTGCACGGCTATGACCTGCAGGATCCGCATATCCACGCCGGGATGCCTGCCGACGACGGCGTCGAAGTCATGTGCACCATCAGCCTTTCACCATTGTCCGCTGCCACGCTCCGCCAGCGATTGGACGAACTCGGCGACTCCGTCATCATGAGCCAAGTGGGCAGCGCGAGCAACCCGTCGGGATCGAACGGTGCCGGGGACGACGACGATGACGATGAGGACGCTGCGGAAGCCAGCTACCGCTGGCGCGTGCACGTTCACGTTCCGGACGCTGAAGCCGCTGTGGCCGTCATCCGCTCACTCGGCGACCCCACCGACATCTCCGTCAGCCAGCTCTCGATGCCGCGCGACCCAGGGCTTCCGGCGGGCCAGCACGGGCATGAATACTGAGCTCCACCTTCCCCTCGAGCGGCGGATCGGCAAACGCTCCGCGTCCGTCATCGGGAAGCACCTTGGCCTGGACACTGTCGGGGAGCTGCTGAACTACTTTCCCCGCCGTTACTTGAACCGTGGGGAACTGACGCCCATCAGTAAACTGCCGTTGGATGAAGAGGCCACCCTCATTGCCAGGGTCCTGTCCAACTCAACCCGGCAAATGCGGGCGCGCCGGGGATCGTTGACGGACGTCGTGGTCACGGACGAGGCCAGCGGCGAACAGATCCCCGGAACATTGAAGATCAGTTTCTTCAACGGCTTCCGCGCCCGCAGCGAGCTGCAGCCGGGGCGCCGCGTGATGTTCTCAGGCAAGGTGAGCCGCTACGGCGGATCCCTGGGCATGACCAATCCGGACTTCATGCTCCTCGACGAGGACCCGGAGCTGGGCGGTTCCGTCGATCCGGAAAAGCTGGCTGCCATGCCCATTCCCGTTTATCCAGCCACCGCGAAACTCACCAGTTGGTCCATCCACAAGGTCATCACGACGCTGCTGGACACCATCGACGTGGACGGCATCGAGGATCCGCTGCCTGCCGAAATCGCGTCCCGGGAGAAGTTCCTGGCGGTGGGGGAGGCGTACCGGCTGATCCATTCCCCGGAAACGGCAGCGGACTGGCAGCGTGCCCGTGACCGTTTCCGCTACCAAGAGGCACTCGTCCTGCAGGCTGCGCTGGCGCGGCGCCGGGCCCAGTTGGCTGCCGAGGAGGCCACCGCCCGGCGGCCGTTGCCCGAAGGGCTCCTTGCCGCCTTCGACCGGCAGCTTCCGTTCACGCTGACTGCCGGCCAGGCCGCCGTGGGAAAGACGCTTTCCCACGAGCTGGCACAGGACTCGCCCATGAACCGCCTGCTTCAGGGCGAGGTCGGTTCCGGAAAAACGATCGTGGCCTTGCGGGCCATGCTGCAAGTGGTGGACGCCGGCGGACAGGCTGCACTTCTGGCACCCACGGAGGTCCTCGCGGCCCAGCACTTCGATTCCATTCGGAGGACCCTGGGCCCGCTGGCGCGCGACGGGTTGTTCGGCGGCGCCGGGATGCTGGGTGGCGCCGGATCGTTGGACGGCGGGGCGGGGAGCGGCCCCGGGTCGGTCCAGGTCGCCTTGCTGACTGGCTCCATGCCGACGGCTGCCCGTAAGCAGGCCATGCTGGACGCGGCCTCGGGCAACGCCGGCATCGTGATCGGCACCCACGCACTGTTGAGCGACAAGACCTCATTCCAGGACCTCGGCCTGATTGTGGTGGATGAGCAGCACCGCTTCGGGGTGGAGCAGCGCGACGCCCTGCGGGCCAAGGCCAACCGGCCGCCGCACCTGCTGGTGATGACTGCCACCCCGATCCCGCGCACGGTTGCCATGACCGTCTTCGGCGACCTTGAGACGTCCGTGCTCGACGAACTTCCAGCGGGCCGGGCACCCATCTCCACCCACGTCGTCGGACTCGCGGAGAATCCGGGCTGGGCGGCCAGGATCTGGAAACGCTCGCGGGAAGAAATCGACGCCGGTCACCAGGTGTACGTTGTTTGTCCCAAGATCGGAGACGACGACGACGGCGACTTCAGCCCGGGCGAAGCGGAACCAAGCGACGCCGGACTTTCGGACGAAGGCCCGGCGCGCGAGCTCGCTTCGGTGACCGCCGTCGTCGAAACTCTCGGCCAGGAGCCGGCCCTGCGCGGCGTCCGGGTGGAGCCCCTTCACGGACGGCAGGATTCGGCGCTCAAGTCCGAAACCATGGCCTCGTTCACCGCTAACCAGACCCAGTTGCTGGTGTCCACCACCGTCATCGAGGTGGGCGTGGACGTCCACAATGCCACGCTGATGGTGATCCTTGATGCCGACCGCTTCGGCATTTCCCAACTCCACCAGCTCCGCGGGAGGGTGGGCCGCGGCGGTCTTCCGGGCACATGCCTGCTGGTCACGACGCTCGAACCCGGCCACCCCAGCCGCAGGCGCCTTGACGCCGTAGCGTCCACTACCGACGGCTTCGAACTTTCCCAGGAAGACCTCAAGCTGCGGCGCGAGGGAGACATCCTCGGCGCCTCGCAATCCGGCGGGCGCTCCACGCTTAAACTGTTGCGGGTCCTGGAGCATGAGGACGTGATCGCCCGCGCCCGCACGGATGCCCAGGGGCTCGTTGCCAACGATCCCGGGCTCGAGGGCCAGCAGGCCCTGGCCGCCGCAATTGACGAATATCTGAACCCCGAAAAGGAGGCGTTCCTTGAACGCGGCTAAGGAGTCCATTCCGGAAGGCACCGCGGTGTGCGCAGCCCCAGGGGTTGGCCGATGAGCAGGATCATTGCCGGCGTGGTCGGTGGCAACCCGCTGGTCAGCGTCCCCGGAAACGCCACCAGGCCCACGACGGACCGCGTCAAGGAAGCCTTGTTCTCGCGGCTCGAGGCGCTCGACGCCATCGACGATGCCCGGGTTCTGGATCTTTATGCGGGTTCGGGTTCGCTCGGCATCGAAAGTGCCAGCCGGGGGGCGCGCTCTGCCGAACTCGTGGAATCTGATGCACGCGCCTCCGAGGTCTGCCAGCGGAACGCAAACATGGCCAACCAGGTCCTGGGACGCAGGATTGTCTCCGTCATTCGTTCCAAAGTGGAGTCCTTCCTGGAACGCGCGGCGGATGACGTCCTCTGGGACCTCGTGTTCCTGGATCCGCCCTATCCCTTGGATGAACCTTCCCTGAAGGCAGTCCTCGCCAAGCTCGCCTTCCACCTTGATGAAGGTGCGGTGGTCGTCGTCGAGCGTTCCTCACGGTCTCCGGAACCGGACTGGCCGGACACCTTGGAACGGTTTGCCGACAAGAAGTACGGCGAAACCAAGCTCTGGTTCGCCGAACCCGTCTAGCGCAGTGCCCACAGGTCCGTCGCTGGCCCGATAGGCGGCGCTAGCTGGAAATCCGGTCCAACTCCACTCCGCTCAGCACGGCTGCCGGGTGCGGCCCCCGGGCCAGGAGTTCCGCTGTCCACTCGGCGGGCCAGGGCCGGCGCGTTCCCACCAGGATGATGTTGCCGGGGTAGCGGCCGGCGAACATGCCGCTTTCGGCGAACGCAGCAACGTCGGGCAGCGCCCTGCGCATCGCGGCGACCTGGCTGCGTACCAGGGTCAGGGCCGCTTCGTCGCCGACGTTGACGATGAGCACTCCCTCGGGCCGGAGCCGCGCTGCGGCCTCTTCGTAGAACTCCTGGCAGGCGATATGCGCAGGAGCCTCCGGACCGGAGAAGATGTCCAGGATCACGACGTCGAACTCGAGTTCCGCGGGCAGCTCGGCGAGGGCTTCCCGCGCGTCGCCGATATGGGTCTCCAAACGGGTGCCGTCGGGCATGGGCAACTTCTGCAGCACGAAGTCGAGCAATTCACGTTCGAGCTCGACGGCGTGCTGTTCCGAACCGGGCCTTGTCGCCTCGATGTAGCGGGCCAGGGTCAAGGCCCCCGCTCCGAGGTGCAGGGCGGTGATGGCTTGCCCGGCTGGCGCTGCGAGATCCACCACATGGCCGATCCTGCGGAGGTACTCGTAGAAGATTTCCGCCGGTTCCGCGAGATTGACATGGGATTGTTCTGCGTCGCCGATGCGCAGGATGTAGGCGCCGTCGATCAGGGTGTCGGTTTCGATCGCGGCATGTTGGCCGGTGGTCCGGAGGAAACGCCGCCCCTCGTGGATTTGCCCGGCGGACATGGTCAAAGCTTGTCCCGCAGGGTGGCCAGTCTGGCGGCGGCTTCTTCCAGTACTTCGGTCTTCTTGCAGAACGCGAATCGGAGCAGGCTGCGCGTCCTCTCCGCGCCTTCCGGGTGGCAAAACACCGGAACAGGAATGGCCGCCACTCCGACGAGCTCCGGCAGCCTTCGTGCCAGGTCCACTGAGTCGCTGATGCCGAGGGGCGCGGTGTCCACGTTGATGAAGTATGTTCCCTGCGGAGTGTAGACGCCGAAGCCGGCGGCCCGTAGTCCCTCGGCCAGGATGTCCCGCTTGTGCTGGAGGGCGGACGCGATGCCGGCGTAGAACTCATCGGGCAAGGCGAGGCCTACAGCAATCGCACTTTGGAAGGGGGTGCCGGAACTGTAGCTGAGGAATTGTTTGACGGTGCGGATCGCCGCTACCAGATGGGCAGGTCCGCTGAGCCATCCGATCTTCCAACCGGTGAACGAGAAGGTCTTGCCGGCCGAGGAAATCGTGACGCTTCGCTCGGCCGCTCCGGGGATGCCGGCGATCGGAAGGTGCTGCACGCCGAAGGTGAGGTGCTCGTAGACTTCGTCGCTGAGGATCACGGCGTCGTATTTCCGGGCGAGCTCGACGACGCGTTCCAGCACCTCGCGAGGGAAGACCGCGCCCGTGGGATTGTGCGGGTTGTTGAGGAGGACAACCTTGGTGCGTTCACTGAATGCCGATTCCATGGCATCCACGTCCGGAAGGAAGTCCGGTGCCAGCAGGGGAGCGGTCACGTGCTTGGCCCCGGCAAGCCCGATGATGGCGCCGTAGGAGTCGTAGAAGGGCTCGAAGGTGAGGACCTCGTCGCCCGGTTCGATGAATGCGAGCAGTGACGCGGCGATGGCTTCAGTGGCCCCGGTGGTCACGATGACCTCGGTCTGCGGGTCCGGGGTGAGTCCGTAGAAGCGTTCCTGGTGCGCAGCGACGGCTTCGCGGAGTTCAGGGATGCCTTTGCCGGGCGCGTACTGGTTGGCTCCCGCCGTAATCGCTGCTAGGGCCGCTGCCTTGATCTCCGCGGGGCCGTCCTCGTCCGGGAATCCCTGGCCCAGGTTGATGGCGCCGGTGGACAGTGCCAAGGTGGTCATTTCTTCGAAGATGGTCACTCCGAGGCTGCCGTCGGCCGAAAGCAGGTTGGCTCCGCTGGCGGCTCGCTGCCAAGGCGCGGCGGACGTGTTCTGGCTGAGAGAGGCCGGGCTCGTCACTGTGGGGCTGCCTTCCTGGGGTGCTGGCTTCCGGCTCCTCCGGCCCGCCGTTCCAGCCATGGTATCGCCATAGTGCCTGCGGCCCCGGATGGGGTAGGTTCGAACCATGAGACGCGCTGTGTGCCCTGGCTCCTTCGACCCCATCCACAACGGACATTTGGAAGTCATCGCGAGGGCCGCCGGCTTGTTCGATGAAGTCGTCGTTGCTGTGTCCACCAACTACGCCAAGAAGTACCGCTTCAGCCTGGAAGAGCGCATGGACATGGCCCGGGAGACACTGGCTTCCTTGCGGGGGATCATCGTGGAGCCCATGGGTGAGGGACTGCTCGCCGAATACTGCAGGCACCGGGGAATTTCGGCGATCGTGAAGGGCCTGCGTTCGTCCTCGGATTTTGACTACGAACTTCCCATGGCCACCATGAACCGCCAGTTGTCCGGCGTCGAGACTGTCTTCCTTCCGGCGGAGGCCCACTACCTGCACTTGTCGTCCACGCTCATCAAGGAAATCTCCCTCCTCGGCGGCGATGTCTCCGATTTCGTGCCGAAATCGGTACTCAGGAGGCTCCTCGCTGGCGGGTCGGCTGCGGAGTAGCCGCACAACGGGTAAGCTGGATCGGTACCTCGGGCAGAACGCGTTGCAATTGACCCGGTTTGAGTCCGTTCACGCGTTCAGGCTAAGATGGTACGTCGGTCATATGTTCTACAGGAGTTCTCATTAAGCGAGATGCAAGTTCGCCTTTGACGCTGGACGTCAAGGACCTCGGACGTAGTCCAGGAAGCATGCGGACGCTCACGGAACATGTACCCGCGCCAAGTGACCTTGGCGTGGCACTCATTGGCGTTCAGGAAGGCTCGGATATCGAGCTCGACCTGAGGCTTGAGGCCGTACACGAAGGAATTCTGGTATCTGGAACCGTATTCGCTGAAGTCAAGGGCGAATGCGGACGATGCCTGGATCCCCTTGCGTATGACCTTGAGGTCAATGTGCAAGAACTTTTCTTCTATGAGGGCGTGGAGCTTTCGGACGAAGAAGACGATGAAGAGCAACGTCGAGTCGAGCACGATCTAATCGATCTTGAACCGGTGTTGCGGGACGCGGTTGTAACCATGCTGCCGTTCCAGCCGGTGTGCCGGGAAGACTGCCAGGGCCTCTGCTCAATATGCGGAGTGCGTCTGGAAGACGAGCCGGGGCACCACCACGAGGACCTGGATCCTCGCTGGGCTGCCCTAGCTGAACTGGCTAAGACCGACCGGCAAACTGATTAGTAAGTGCTGACTAAAAGAGAAATGAGATAGCCGTGGCTGTTCCCAAGCGGAAAATGTCTCGCGCAAATACACGCGCCCGCCGTGCCCAGTGGAAGGCAACTGCCCCCAACTTGGTCAAGACCATCGAAAACGGCCAGGTTGTTTACAGCCTGCCGCACCAGGCAAAGGTCGTCACCGACTCCGCCGGGACTGCGCTGTTCCTTGAATACAAGGGCCGCAAGGTCGCAGACGTCTAAATCCGCCACAAGGCTGACAAGGATGTCTTCAACTGAAGAGCTTCTGAAGCGTCTCGGTGTCTCCATTGACGCCGAGACGCTTCGTCTTGCTCTGACACATCGTTCATACGCGTATGAAAACGGCGGGATTCCCACCAATGAGCGCCTCGAATTCCTGGGCGACTCCATCCTGGGCTTTTCCGTGACCGATTCGCTGTACCGCGACAACCCTGCACTCCCGGAAGGCGAACTGGCGAAGCGACGCTCCGCCGTCGTCAGCACCCGCGCCCTCGCAGGTATCGGCCGGGATCTCGGCATCGGCGAATTCATCTATCTCGGGCAGGGCGAGAGGCTCACCGACGGTAAGAACAAATCGTCAATTCTTGCCGACACCATGGAAGCGCTCATCGGCGCCACCTATCTTTCCAACGACATTGAGACCGCCCGGCAGCTCGTTATGCGGCTCGTTGGTCCCTTGCTCAAGGACGCCGCGGCCCTTGGGGCCGGCACCGACTGGAAGACCAGCATGCAGGAGCTTGCCGCCAGCCGTCAGCTCGGGTCCATCTACTATGCCGTCGAAGGCTCCGGTCCGGACCACGCCCGCACCTTCGAAGCCGTCCTCCAGATCGGCGGCACCCCCTACGGCAAAGGCGCCGGCCACTCCAAGAAGGAAGCCGAGCAGGAAGCCGCCGCAGACGCGTGGCGCACGCTGAACAGCAAGGTCACGCTGAACAGCAAAGCCGACGCTCCGGCTGATCCTGCGCACAGCGCCTGATTCCACATGCCGGAACTGCCCGAAGTCGAAGTGGTCCGCCGCGGCCTGGCACGTTGGGTGCGCGGCCGGACCATCACGGGGGTGGATGTCCTGGACCCCCGCTCGATCCGCCGCCACGCGTTGGGCACGGAAGACTTTATCGGCAACCTTGAGAACTCCACGGTTTTGGACGTCGTCCGCCGCGGCAAGTTCCTGTGGATGCCCCTGCGGACCGAGGAACCCGGCGGCACAGCAAGTACCCCCGAAGCGCTTCCCGGAGTCGCGCTGATGGCGCACCTCGGCATGAGCGGGCAGCTCCTCATGCAGGATCCCGGGGTTCCCGATGAGAAGCACCTCAAAGTCCGTCTCCGCCTCAGCAGTGCGGACGGCATGCCTGAGCAGCTGCGGTTTGTGGACCAGCGGATCTTCGGCGGGCTCTTTGTCACCTCGCTTGTACCGACGCCCGACGGCGGTCCCGGCGGCCAGGGCGAGACGCCCCTTCCGGAAATTGCCGAAGAAGCCTCGCACATCGCCCGCGATCCTTTGGATCCGCACTTTTCCTTCGACGACTTCTACCGCAAGGTCAGATCCCGCAAGACCGGGCTCAAGCGGGCCTTGTTGGACCAGGGAGTCATCTCGGGGATAGGCAACATCTACGCCGATGAATCCCTCTGGCGGGCCAGGCTGCACTACGCCAAGCCGACAGACACCCTCAAGCGGGCCGATGCGCTGAGGCTCGTCGACGCCGCCAAGGACGTCATGAGCGACGCCCTCGCCGCCGGCGGGACGAGCTTCGATTCGCTCTACGTCAATGTCAACGGAGATTCGGGATATTTCGCCCGGTCCCTGGATGCCTATGGCCGGGCGGGCGAGCCGTGCAGGCGTTGTTCCGCAGCCGGACTTCCGGGTGTCATCAAACGCGAGCAATTCATGAACCGCTCCTCGTACACGTGCCCGATCTGCCAGCCGAAGCCGCGCAACGGCCGCTGGTAGCGAGGATTCGCGGGTTTTCCCCGCAAATCCGCGGATTTCCGCCGTCGGGCAGTAGATTTAGGCCGTAAAGCAGCCACTGCCGCCATTGAAAGTGATCCGAAACACCTTGCATCTGAAAAGTTTGACTGTCCGGGGATTCAAGTCGTTCGCGTCGGCCACGACGTTCGACTTCGAGCCGGGCGTCACCGCCGTTGTCGGCCCCAACGGTTCGGGCAAGTCCAATGTGGTTGACGCGCTGGCGTGGGTCATGGGCGAACAAGGCGCCAAGACCTTGCGCGGCGGCAAAATGGAAGACGTCATCTTCGCCGGCACCTCGGGGCGGCCCCCCCTGGGCAGGGCGCACGTTGCGCTGACGATCGACAACGCCGACGGCGCCCTGCCGATCGAATACAGCGAAGTCACCATTTCCCGCACACTGTTCCGGACCGGCGGCTCCGAGTACGCCATCAACGGCGCGCCATGCCGCCTCCTGGACATCCAGGAACTGCTCTCCGATTCAGGGCTCGGCCGGGAAATGCATGTGATCGTGGGGCAGGGGCAGCTGGACCGTGTCCTGCACGCCACACCCGAGGACCGCAGGGGATTCATTGAGGAAGCCGCCGGCATCCTCAAGCACCGGCGTCGCAAGGAAAAGACCGTCCGCAAGCTGGAGGCCATGCAGGCGAACCTGCAGCGCCTTGGCGACCTCACGGCGGAAATCCGCCGTCAACTGACGCCGCTGGGCAAACAGGCCGAAGTCGCCCGCCGCGCCCAGACCGTGCAGTTCGATGTCCGCGACGCGAAATCCAGGCTGTTTGCCGATGATCTTGTCCAGCTCACCCGGGCGCTGGAGAAAGACGTGGCCGACGAAGCCGCGTTGAAAGAGCGCCGCGAGGTAGTCGAATCGGAGCTCGGCGCAGGCCGCCAACGCCAGATCCGCCTTGAGCAACTCGCGGCTGAGGCCACACCCAGGCTCAACGCCGCCAGGGACAACTGGTACCAGCTGTCCGCTGCGAGGGACCGGCTTCGCGCCCTCGGATCACTCGCTACCGAACGCCGCCGCCTCCTCGGTGCCTCCGATGTTGCCCCGGATTCAGGCCGCGACCCGGACCACCTGGACCGGCAGGCAGCCCGGGTCCGGCAGGAACAGTCGGAGCTGGAGCACGACATCCTGGCGAAGCAAGCGGGCCTCCTCGAGGCCACGGCAGCCAAACAGGAAGCCGAGCACCTGGCCGCGGCCGAGGACAAACGCCTGACAGCAGTGCTGCGGGCGGCAGCCGATCGCCGTGAGGGCCTCGCGAAACTCGTCGGCCAGTTGGCTGCCGCACGCTCCCGGGCCGAAGCGGCCGAGGCTGAGCGGGGCAGGCTCAGGGACTCGCTGGCAGCCGGTGAAGAGCGGCGTCGCCACGCGCAAAGCGAGTTCACGGCCCTTGAGTCCCAAGTGGCCGGCGTTGAAGACGGCGAAGAAAGCCTCGACGCCGAATACGAGGACGCAAGCGCCCTTCTTGACGAAATCAACGCCGAGATCGAAGCGTTGAAAGCTGCCGAGCGCGACGAAGTCCGCGAACGCGATGCGCTCACCGCCCGTCGTGATGCACTGCAGCTTAGCCTCAACCGCAAGGATGGCTCTTCGCGTCTTCTGTCCTCGGACCACCCCGGCATCCTGGGTTCGCTTGCTTCCCTCGTGACGGTGGAGCCCGGGTACGAGACCGCCGTTGCCGCAGCGCTTGGCAGTGCTTCGGACGCGGTCGTGGTGGCCGACGGCCCGGGGGCCGTCGCCGCGATGCAGCTGTTGAAGGACGCCGACGCCGGGCGTGCGTCGCTTTTGGTGGCAGGCGCGGTAAGCGCCGCGGATACAGGGTCCGGCCAGCAGGAATTGCCGACGCTGCCCGACGGTGTGCGCTGGGCCGCCGAGCTGGTGGCGACGGACGCTACGGAAGCGGTTGGTGCGCTGACCCTCCTGGCGCGCACCGCCGTCGTCGAGGACTTGCGCGCGGCGGCAAGCCTCATTGCCGGCAACCCGGAGCTTACCGCGGTGACCCTCGAAGGCGACGTCTTCAGGGCCCTGACGGTGGACGGCGGATCGGCCACGGCGCCGTCCCTTCTTGAGGTCCAGGCCGCAGTGGACGACGCCGACACCCGGCTCCTGGAGCTCACCACCCGTCTTGAACGGGGCAGGTTCGCCCTGGCTGGAGCCGAAGCCCGCCGTGCCGATGCCCAGGAACGTGCGAACGCGGCGCTCGACAAACTTCACGATTCGGATGCCCGCCTGGCTGCCGTCGCGGAACGGCTTGGCCATTTGAATTCCCAATTACGCAGCGCCGTCGCGGAACGCGATCGAATGGCCGAGTCCCTGGCCAAGGCCGAACTGAACATCGCCGTGGCAGAGGAATCCCTTGAGCTTGCGGCCGAGCGGCTGGCCGCGGCACAAGAGGCCCCGCAGGAGGAAGAGCCTTCCACGGAGCACCGCGATGCCTTGGCCAGGGCCGCCAGTGATGCCCGGGCCCGTGAGATGGAAGTCAGGCTCGGGTTGCGGAGCGCCGAGGAACAGCTGGCCGCAACCAGCAACCGGGCTGCATCCCTCGAACGGGCTGCAGCGAGCGAACGGCGGGCTCGCGAGGAGGCGGCGCGCCGGGCAATGCGCCGCAAAGCGCAAGCCGAGCGGGCCTCTGCCGTCGCTTCCGCCGTCGAACAGGCCATACGGTTCGTTGACGTTTCAGTGGACCTGGCAGCCCGCGACCGCGATGTCGCCGAGGGCGTCCGGGAGCAGCTCGAAAAGGAACTCGTTGATATCCGGAGCAGCAACGAGAAATTGGCCCAGGAACTGGCCGGGCTGACGGATTCGGTCCACCGCGACGAACTCGCCCGGGCCCAGCAAAGGCTCCGGATTGAAGCTTTGGAAACGCGCGCCATTGAGGAGCTCGGCCTGTCAGCGGAACAACTCGTGGCCGATTTCGGTCCGGAGCAGCCGGTTCCCGTGCCGGCGGCTTCGGTCGACAAGTGGGCCGAACTCCGGGCGCCCGTGGACGAGGACGGGAACGCCATCGTGGAGGGTGTTCCCTTTGTCCGTGCCGAGCAGGAGAAACGGCTGCGCAGGGCCGAACGGGACCTCGCAGCCCTTGGCAAGGTGAACCCGTTGGCGCTTGAGGAATTTGCGGCACTCGAGGAACGGCACCAATTCCTGAGCACGCAGTTGGAAGACCTCAAGTCGAGCCGCAAAGACCTCCTGGACATCATCAAGGAAGTGGACAACCGCGTCCAGCAGGTCTTCGCCGAGGCCTTCGCCGATACCTCCAAGCAGTTCGACCACGTCTTTGCCCGGCTCTTCCCCGGCGGGGAAGGCAAATTGGTGCTGACGGACCCCGACGACATGCTGACCACCGGCATCGAGGTGGAGGCACGGCCCGCGGGCAAGAAGATCAAGCGATTGTCCCTGCTTTCCGGCGGCGAACGGTCGCTGACAGCCGTCGCCTTGCTCGTGGCAATTTTCAAGGCGCGGCCTTCGCCTTTCTACGTCATGGACGAAGTGGAGGCCGCACTGGACGACACGAACCTGGGCAGGCTCATCACGATTTTCGAAGAGCTGCGGGAGTCCAGCCAATTGATTGTCATTACGCACCAGAAGCGGACCATGGAAGTCGCGGACGCCCTCTACGGAGTGACAATGCGGGGCGACGGCGTGTCCACCGTCATCAGCCAGAGGCTCGGTGCCGAGGTCTAGCTTTGTGAGAAGCTAGGGGAGTGAACGATCTCCTCCCCATTATTTTGTCCATTGTCGCTGCCATCGTGGTGGTCGGAGGGCTGATTCCTGTCCTGCTCAAGGCGCGGAAGTCCTCCTCGACTTACGCTGGAACGCGCGACGCCAACGACCCCGCTGACAAGGCGGCGGCAGGCGGCGGAACGATCGTCGACGACGCCCCCGGGGCCGCGCCGGACCGCACGGCGCCCGCTCCCGTCGTCGAACCTGCCGACCTTGCCGTACCAGGGACCGACGTTCCGGACGACGCAGCCGGCCTGGAGCTTATCCAGGTGGAGACCCCCGCGCCTGTCGAGGGCCGCCTCAACCGGCTTCGCGCGCGACTGGTCAAATCCAACAGCATTCTCGGCAAGGGTCTCCTGGCCCTGCTTTCGAGCGACAAGATCGACGAAAACGTCTGGGACGAAGTCGAAGAAACACTGCTCCTCGCCGACCTCGGCACCGAGCCCACCATGCAGCTGGTCGATGCCCTCCGTGCACGGGTCAAGGTCCAGGGCACACGCAGCCCGGAGGACGTCAAGGCCCTCCTGCGCGAGGAACTCATCAAGCTGGTGGACCCCACGATGGACCGCAGTTTGAACGTGGAACGCAAGGGAGCCCACCCGGCCATCATGATCGTCGTCGGCGTCAACGGGGTGGGCAAGACCACCACCGTCGGCAAGCTGGCGCGTGTTCTCGTGGCCGAAGACAAGGACGTCCTGCTGGGCGCAGCGGATACCTTCCGCGCCGCGGCCGCGGAGCAGCTCGCCACGTGGGGCCAGCGGGTCGGCGTCGCAACCGTCAGGTCGCACGTCGTCGGCGCGGACCCGGCCTCCGTCGCCTACGAAGCCGTCAAGTCCGGCATCGAGCAGGAAGTCGACGTCGTGATGATCGACACCGCCGGTCGCTTGCAGAACAAGGTCGGCCTCATGGACGAGCTCAGCAAGGTCAAGCGCGTCATCGAGAAGCTGGCCGAAGTGGACGAAGTCCTTCTGGTACTGGACGCGACCACCGGCCAGAACGGACTGAACCAGGCCAAGGTCTTTTCCGAGGTAGTCAACATCACGGGAATCGTGCTCACGAAGCTCGACGGCACCGCGAAGGGCGGGATCGTCGTCGCGATCCAACGGGCCCTCGGCGTTCCGGTCAAGCTGGTCGGCCTCGGCGAGGGCCCGGACGACCTCGCGCCGTTCGAGCCCGAAGCCTTCGTCGACGCGCTGCTCAACTAGCCGCCTCCAGCCCAACTGACTCGCAGTTGATGTCGTTTTCAGGCCTGAAAACGACATCAACTGCTAGTCAGTTGGGTGAGCCGACGGGTTCCGGGGCGCGGGGCATCGGCTCGCGGGCCACGGACCAGCCGACCGCGGCCAGCAGGAGGATGCCGCCGGTGGCGCCGAACGCCCAGCCGTAGCCAAGTCCGTCCGCCAGGAGGCCAACCAGGACGGGGCCCACGATAGCTCCGGCGTCCGAAGCCATCTGGAAGACCGCCAGCACCTTGCCACCGGATCGGCCACGACCGATGATGTCCCCGACGGCGGCCTGCTGGGCCGGGCTTAGCAAGCCGGAGCCGAAGCCGGCCGCGGCAGACGCCGCGAAGAACGCGGGAAGGTTGCCGGTCAACCCGATGGTGGCGGTGGCCAGACCGGTGACCACCAAGCCCAACAGCATCATGGGCTTGCGGCCGAAATTGTCGGCCATACGGCCCGAGAAAGTCAGCGCCAGGGCGTTTCCCCCCGCAAACACGGCCAGCGCCCAACCCGCGGAGGCCGATCCTCCGGCCAGCACGACCACCGCGAACAACGGCACCGTGGCCATGCGCACCCCGAGGGTAGCCCAGCCGTTGCCGAAACTGGAGAACAGGGCGGCCCGGTAGGCAGAATCGCCCAAGGCATCCTTCATGCGCATTGCCGGCCCCGCCGCACTGCCTTGCTTCGCTGCCCCTGAACTTCCCGTCAGCTGCGTGCGGACAACCAAAGCCGCCAGGACCAAGGCTGCCGCGTACGCGAGGAACGGTACGCGCAACCCGAACCCGGCCAGCAGTCCGCCGACCACCGGGCCCAGGACGCTGCCGATCAGGAAGGCCGAGGCATACGCGCCGGAGACCCGCCCGCGGCTTTCCGGAGGGGCGAGCCTGATCAACAGGCCCATGGCTGCAACCGTGAACATGACAGAACCGGCTCCGCCAAGTCCCCGGAAGACCAGCAGCTGCCAATAGCTCTGCGCGAAAGCGCACGCCGCCGTCGACGCCGCCACTATCAGCAACCCTGCGATGTACACAGGACGCTCGCCGAAGCGGCCCATCAGGGCGCCCCCGGCGGGAGCGAACACCAAACGCATGAAGGCGAAAATGCTGACGATCACCGCGGCTGCCGTTGCCCCGACGTCGAACGTGGTTGCGAACTGGGGAAGCACGGGCGCCACGAGTCCAAAACCCAGTGCAATCAGGAACGCCGCCGCCAACATCACCTTGATGTCCCGTGGCATTTCAGCCTTGGCGGCCCTCGCCCCTGGTTCGGCGGGGGATTCGGGGCTTGCGGTCATGGTGTCGGGGTCCTCTGGCTAGTCGGAACGCGGGGAAATGGAACTGACGAAACATATCCGTAACAAGGGTGATATGCACCATTTACGTTCGAGAAGTTCTTGTAACAGCCCTGCAATCTAAAACCTTCGCAGGTGAAACACTGCCCCGCAAAACTCTTATGTAGAACGCAAATGCGTTGGGACAGGCGGCTTAGCCCGCATCTAAAGCAGAGAGGACGCAGACATGGACTTCACCGCCGGTCTCGTTTGGCTCCTGGTCGCATCAGCATTCGTGCTGTTCATGACCCCGGGCCTGGCATTCTTCTATGGCGGCATGACCCGTGCCAAGGCCGCCCTGAACATGATGATGATGAGCTTCATCGCCATCGGCACAGTGACCCTCGTGTGGGTCCTCTGGGGCGCCTCGATGTCTACGAGCAACACGGACAACTTCTTCCAGATCTTCGCGAACCCGTTCAGCCACTTCGGCCTGCACAACTTCACCGATCCGGCAGACCTGCTCCACGTAGGGTACGCCGCAACCTTCGCGATCATCACTGTCGCCCTCATCTCCGGTGCCATCGCGGACCGCGCAAAGTTCTCGGCCTGGACGCTGTTCACCCCGATCTGGGCGACTCTCGTCTACGCCCCCTTGGCCTACATGGTCTGGGGCGGCGGTCTCTTCTCGGCAACCGGCTGGTTCGGCCAGACCTTCGCTCCCGTCATCGACTTCGCCGGCGGCACCGTGGTGCACATCAACGCCGGTGTGGCAGGCCTCATCCTCGTCCTGATCATCGGCAACCGCAAAGGCTTCGGCAAGGACCCGAACCACCGCCCCCACAACGTGCCCTTGGTCATGCTTGGCGCAGCCATCCTCTGGTTCGGCTGGTTTGGCTTCAACGCCGGTGCTGCGGCAACCGTGCAGCAGGCCGGACTGATCTGGATCAACACTCTCGTCGCGCCGGCAGCGGCCATGCTCGGCTGGCTTGTCGTGGAGCGCATCCGTGACGGCCACCCCACCTCGCTCGGCGCGGCTTCGGGCGTCGTCGCCGGCCTGGTTGCCATCACCCCGGCTTGTGCCAACGTTTCCCCGCTCGGCGCCATCGCCCTTGGTGTAGCAGCCGGTGTTGCTTCGGCCCTCGCGGTCGGCCTCAAGTTCAAGCTCGGCTACGACGACTCGCTCGACGTCGTCGGCGTGCACCTGGTGTCCGGCATCATCGGGACCGTGGCCATCGGCTTCCTCGCCACCCCCACCCAGGGTCCCGCGGGCCTTTTCTACGGCGGCGGGACCACCCAGTTGGTTGCGCAGTCCCTGGCGGCACTCTGCTCGATCGTCTTCACCGGCGTGATGACCTTCATCATCGCTTACCCGATCCACAAGCTCATGGGCTTCCGCATCTCCGAACGCCAGGAGATCGCCGGTGCAGACCTCAGCCTGCACGCCGAAACGGCATACGAGTTCGGCGTCGGCGGCCACGGCGGAAGCTTCCAGCCCCTTCACGACCTCATCACCGGAAAGTCCTCGGCCGAGCCCGAGGCAGCTGACGAAGCATCCGTATCAGGCAAGGAGAGTGTCCAGGCATGAAACTCATCACGGCGATCGTCCGCCCGGAGAAGCTCGACGCCATCCGCGAGGGGCTCGAAGCATACGGGGTACAGGGACTGACGGTCAGCGCGGCCAGCGGCTACGGCCGGCAGCGCGGTTACACAGAGGTGTACCGCGGAGCCGAGTACAACGTGGACCTGCTTCCCAAGATCCGCGTGGAGGTCCTGGCCACGGATGAGCAGGCAGACGACATCCTCGATGTGCTGATTGCTTCCTCCAACACGGGCCGTGCCGGCGACGGCAAGGTCTGGACAGTGGACGTCTATGAAGCAGTCCGTGTCCGCACGGGCGAGCGGGGCGCAGCGGCCATCTAAGGCACCAACGCAGAAGAGGGGCCGGGTACCTGGAAAGGTACCCGGCCCCACTTGCGTGTCCGCTTCCGCAGGAGCGCGGCCGCCTGCTTAGCCCCCGACGGCGGTGGGCCAGTCCGCGGGACCGGGGCCGCCGGCCTCGTACTCTTCGAGCGGAACGGAATCCCTGGCCCAGGCCTTGATCACGGGCTCGATGATCCGCCAGCAGTCGACGGCGGTGTCGCCGCGGACCGAGAGCAGGGGATCGCCGGTAATGACACCCTCCAGCACTTCTCCGTAGGGCAGCAGATCGGACGCATTCAGTTCCGTATTGAGCGTCACGCGATTGAGCATGAAGATGTTTCCGGGACCGTTGACATCGACGTCGAGCTGCAGGGTGTCAGGACCGAAACCGATGCGCAGCTGGTTGGGGGAGTCCACGCCCTCGAATCCGGTCGGCAGGTGGGGGACGGGCCGGAAGGTGATGATCGCCTCTTTCCGGGCGGCACCCAACGCCTTTCCGGAGCGCAGGATGAAGGGGACGCCCTTCCAGCGCCAAGTGTCGATGCCCACTTCGACCTCCGCGAGCGTCTCCGTTTCCCGGGCAGGGTCCACGCCGTCCTCTGCTGCATAGTCCGGCACGTCCCGGTCACCGATCCGGCCGGCGGTGTAGCGCGCCCGTCGGGTGGACTTCTTGTACGGCGCGGCGATGCTGCTCGCACGCAGTACCGTCGAAATCGCGTCGCGGAGATCGCGCTCCCCGATGCTGGAAGGGGCATCGATGGCCAGCAGCGCCATGATGTGGAGCAAGTGGCTCTGGATCATATCCTTGAGGGCGCCTGCTCCGTCGTAGTAGCGAGCACGCCCTTCGAGGGCGAGGTCTTCGTCGAAGACGATCTCCACCTTCTCGATGTGTTCCCGGTTCCACACCGGCTCCAGGAACCTGTTGGCGAAGCGCAGGCCGAGGATGTTGAACACAGTGGCCTTGCCCAGGAAGTGGTCAACGCGGTGGATGTGGTCTTCCGGGACCAAGGCGGAGAGGGTCTTGTTGAGTTCCCGGGCGGATTCCGAACTGGATCCGAAGGGTTTCTCCATCACCAGGCTTGTTCCCGCGGGAAGCTCTTGGGCGGTGAGGACCTCACAGGCCTTCTGGCTGATGTGCGGTGGCAACGCGAAATAGACGGCGATTGGCGCTTCGAGCCCGGCCAGGAGCGTCGCGAGCTGGCCGTCCGCCGTGACATCCACTTGATGGTATTCGGTATTTTTCTCCAGGGCGGCGATTGCCTTCTTGCCTGCGGCACTTGCACCCTCGGCGGCATCTTCGAAGGCTCCGCCCACGCGTTTGGTCCACTGTTGGGACGTCCACGGGTCGGAACCGGCTCCGACAAGCTTCAGGCCGTCCGCGAGTCCGCTGGCCACGAGCCGGGCAAGGCCCGGTAACAGCAATCGGCCCGTCAGATCTCCGGAGGCGCCTAGGATGAGCAACGTATTTACTGTTGTTTTGCTGGTCACTGTGCCAGCATGCCATCTTGCGGGCGCGTCTTGGTACCCTAGATAGTCGAGTCCCTCAGTTGAGTCAGATTTGTTTGGGGCAGGAATCGTCAAGATATTGGTGCGTCGGAACGGCCGCCATTCGTAGACCATTGAAAGAAGTGCACGGCGCGTGTTCAATTCACTCTCTGACCGGTTGACAGCAACCTTCAAGAATCTCCGTGGCAAGGGCCGCCTCACCGAGGCCGACGTCGATGCCACCGTCCGGGAGATCCGGCGTGCCCTCTTGGACGCCGACGTTGCCGTGCCCGTAGTCCGCGAGTTCACAGCCCGCATCCGCGAACGCGCCCTGGGCGCGGAGGTGTCCGCTGCGCTGAACCCGAGCCAGCAGATCGTGAAGATCGTCAACGAGGAACTCCAGGAGATCCTCGGCGGCGAGACCCGTCGTATCCGCTTGGCGAAGACCGGGCCCACCATCATCATGCTCGCCGGCTTGCAGGGTGCTGGTAAGACCACCCTCGCCGGCAAGCTTGCCAAGTGGCTCAAGGCCCAAGGCCACAGCCCCGTACTCGTTGCTGCCGATCTCCAGCGTCCCAACGCCGTGACGCAGCTCCAGATCGTCGGTGAACGCGCCGGCGTTCCTGTCTTCGCGCCGCACCCCGGGACCACCTCGGATCTGGACGTTCCCACCGGCGATCCGGTCGCCGTCGCACGCGCCGGCGTCGACGAAGCCCGCCAGAAGCTGCACGACGTCGTGATCGTCGACACCGCGGGACGCCTCGGCGTCGACGCGGAAATGATGGACCAGGCGCGCCGCATCCGCCAGGCGATCATCCCGAACGAAGTGCTGTTCGTGATCGACTCCATGATCGGCCAGGACGCCGTCAACACGGCGGTTGCCTTCGATGAGGGCGTCAACTTCACGGGTGTCGTGCTGTCGAAGCTCGACGGCGACGCCCGCGGCGGTGCCGCTCTCTCGGTCGCGTCCGTCACCGGAAAGCCGGTCATGTTCGCGTCCACCGGCGAAGGCCTGGACGACTTCGAACTGTTCCACCCGGACCGCATGGCTTCCCGCATCCTCGATATGGGTGACGTTCTTACCCTGATCGAGCAGGCCGAGAAGAACTGGGACAAGGACGAGGCTGCCCGGATGGCGAAGAAGTTCGCCGACCAGGAAGACTTCACGCTGGACGACTTCCTCGCCCAGATGCAGCAGATCCGCAACATGGGCTCCATGAAGAAAATGCTCATGATGATGCCGGGTGCGCAGAACATCCGCCAGCAGCTGGAGCAGTTCGATGAGCGGGAAATCGATCGCGTGGAGGCCATTGTCCGCTCCATGACCCCGCACGAGCGCTTGGCTCCGAAGATCATCAACGGTTCCCGCCGCGCCCGCATCGCCCGTGGTTCCGGTGTGCACGTCTCCGAGGTCAACGGCCTCCTGGAGCGTTTCGCCCAGGCCCAGAAGATGATGAAGAAGCTGGCCCAGGGCGGCGGCATGCCAGGGATGCCCGGCATACCCGGCCTCGGTGGCGGTTCCCGCAAGGCGAGCAAGAACGCGCCCAAGAAGAAGGCCCGTTCCGGAAACCCCGCCAAGGCTGCCCAGGAACTGCGCGACGCCGAGAACAAGCGGGCGAAGGCCGTTCGCACCGGCGCGGCATTCGGTCAGCCTTCCGGCGACTTCGACCCCTCGCAGCTCAACCTGCCCAAGGGCTTCGACAAGTTCCTCGGCGGCAAGTAGCCGTCCCACCCAACTGACTGGCAATACATGTCGTTTTGAGGGCTCGGAACGACAACAAATGCCAGTTAGTTGGGTTGTCGGCCCCGTGCCATAGGCTGGGGGAATGCAAAAGCAGCGCGTTGTGTTCGTCCATGGAGCAGGCACATTCGGCGCTGCCGCGTGGCCGAAACAACACGGCATGGCGCTGCAGTACGATGCGCTCTTCCTGAAACGCCACGGCTTCGATGCGCAGGCCGAGCCTTTGGAATCCGACGTTGCCGCCGATGTGGACATCATCCTCGAGTGCCTTGGAGCGCGGGAGGCCGCGTCAGCCCCCGGGCCGGCGCGTGGCGGCCACGTCGTGGCGCATTCCCAGGGCGCGATTTCCGCGATGTTGGCCGCAGTGGAACGGCCGGACCTGGTCCGGTCGCTCGTGCTCGTGGAACCGGCTTGTCTCTCATTGACGGCCGAATTGCCGGCCACCGCGGCTTACCGGGCACTCATGGAGCCGTTGTTCCGGGTCCGGCACGAACTCAGCGATGACGATTACCAGCGCGAATTCGTCCGCCGCGCGTTTTCCTCGGAGGCGGCGGTTCTCAGCACCCCCGAGGCCCGGCGTACCGCCCGGCGGCTGCGGCTCCAGGCAGCGCCGTGGGAAGCGCCCCTGCACATCGTGCCGGGAGTCCCCACGCTTGTCCTGACCGGTGGTTGGGAGCCCCTGTACGAAGAGATCGCCGGCTACTTGCAGGAAACCGGCGCCCTCCACCGCGTTGCGGCTGGAGGACACCGGCCTCATGATTCAGTTGAAGGAGACCGGATGATCCGGTCCTTCATCGCGGATGTCAGCCGCGCCGGATCAGCGCAGGCTTCCTGACGTCACTCAACGTTTTCCTGCGGGAACCTCGAGCTCGGGCAAGTAGACCTTGCCGCCGGATGCCAGGAATTCCTCGCTCTTTTCCCGCATACCGCTGTACATCTCCGCGATGGCCGCCTGGGAATCCGCCGAGCCGTATTCGTCGCGGATGTCCTGGCTGATGCGCATGGAGCAGAATTTCGGTCCGCACATGGAGCAGAAATGCGCCGTCTTGGCCGGTTCCGCCGGGAGAGTCTCGTCGTGGAACGATTCGGCCGTGACCGGATCCAATGACAGCGCAAACTGGTCACGCCAGCGGAACTCGAAGCGGGCCTTGGACAGGGCATCGTCGCGTTCATGGGCGCCGGGGTGTCCCTTCGCAAGGTCAGCGGCGTGGGCGGCGATTTTGTACGTGATCACGCCGGTCTTGACGTCGTCCTTGTTCGGCAGGCCCAGGTGTTCCTTCGGGGTGACGTAGCAGAGCATCGCGGTTCCGTAGCGTGCGATCTCCGTGGCGCCGATGGCCGAGGTGATGTGGTCGTAGCCCGGGGCAACGTCGGTCACGAGCGGGCCGAGGGTGTAGAACGGTGCGCCGTCGCACAACTCCTGCTGCCGCTCGACGTTCTCGCGGACGAGGTGGAACGGGATGTGGCCGGGGCCTTCCACCATGACCTGCACGTCGTACTTCCACGCCCGCTTCGTGAGCTCTGCGAGCGTGTCAAGCTCGGCGAACTGCGCGGCGTCGTTGGCGTCCGCCGTCGCTCCCGGACGCAAGCCGTCGCCGAGCGAGAACGCGACATCGTAGTTGGCAAAGATTTCGCAGAGTTCGTCGAAATGCGTGTAGAGGAAGTTTTCCTCGTGGTGCGCCAGGCACCAGCCCGCCATGATGGAACCGCCGCGGGAAACGATGCCAGTCACGCGGTTTGCCGTCAGCGGCACGTAGCGCAGCAACACGCCGGCGTGGATGGTCATGTAGTCGACGCCCTGCTCGCACTGTTCAATGACGGTGTCGCGGAAGATCTCCCAGGTGAGCTTGTTGGCTTCACCATTGACCTTCTCAAGGGCCTGGTAAATCGGCACGGTGCCGATCGGCACGGGGGAGTTGCGGATGATCCATTCGCGGGTGGTGTGGATGTCGTCGCCCGTGGACAGGTCCATGACGGTGTCGGCGCCCCATTGGGTGGCCCACTGCAACTTGTCCACTTCTTCGGCGATGGAGCTGGTGACGGCCGAGTTGCCGATGTTGGCGTTGATCTTCACCAGGAACGCCTTGCCGATGATCATCGGTTCGGATTCGGGGTGGTTGATGTTGTTGGGGATGATGGCGCGGCCGGCGGCGACTTCACTGCGGACCAGTTCCACATCGCAGTTCTCGCGAAGCGCGACGAACTGCATTTCGGGCGTGACGATGCCCTGTTTGGCGTAGTGCATCTGCGTGACGGTCTTGCCCTCGACGGCGCGGCGGGGCACCGGCTGTGCGCCCTTCCACTCCGCCGAGGCGGCGCCGCGGCGCACGGCCGACTTGCCGTCGTCGAGCAGGTTCCGTTCGCGGCCGCTGTAGGCCTCGGTGTCGCCGCGGGCTTCGATCCACTCGCTGCGGAACGGCTCGAGGCCAACCACGGGATCACTTCCCGGCCCCGCGGTGCGGTACACCTGGAAAGGGGCGTTGGCCTCGCCGTTGGGGGATGGCTCCAGGGCGATTTCCGTGACTGGAACCCGGATTCCAGTCTCAGTGTCTTCCAGGAACACGAGGGAATGCGACTTGAGGGACTGGGTCACTTCTTGAGCCGATTCGTTTTGGGTAGGGCTCAGCTGTGTTTCTTTGGTGCTCAAAGGATTACTCACTTCCTTCGCCGGCATTACCCGGACAGGTTCAACGGTCGCAGGCTGCGTCAGCCCGATCTCAGCCCTTGCAAGGGCCCCCGTGTGGTCGTAGACGAAGCTACCACAGCCGGGAGTCCTTGAGACAGATGTGACCGAGGACAGACGTCACTGCCCCGGCGACGGCGCCTGAGTCTAGGGTGGATTCATGGCGGAAATCATCGAATTCAGCGGCACCGTCCTCAGCGGGCCGGACGAGGATGTGCGCGGCCTCTGGTCGGTCGACGGACGGCTGACCTTTGTCCGACCCCTCGCGAAGCCGGACGTCGTGCTGGACGGATGGGTGCTGCCCGGCTTGGTCGACGCGCATTGCCATGTTGGCTTGGGCAAGGGCGGAGCCGTCGACGAGGAGACTGCCCGCTTGCAGGCGACTGCGGACCGGAATGCCGGGACTCTCTTGATCCGCGACGCCGGTTCCGCGAGCGACACGCGCTGGCTGCAGCGCCGGACGGACATGCCGAGGATCATCCGGGCAGGCAGGCACATCGCGAGGCATCGGCGGTACCTTCCCGGCCTGGCCGAGGAAGTCGAGCCGGAGGATCTGGTGGAGGCGGTGCGCAAGCAGGCACGGTCCGGAGACGGCTGGGTCAAGATCGTCGGGGACTGGATCGACCGCTCCGCCGGGGATCTCGGGCCGTCCTTTCCGGCGGCCATCGTCAAGGACGCCGTCGCGGCGGCGCACGACGAGGGGGCCCGGGTGACCGCCCATTGCTTCGCCGAAGGGACGATCGACGACATGCTCGACGCCGGCATTGACTGCATCGAGCACGCGACTGGTCTCCTCCCGCACCATATTCCCCGGCTGCTGGACCAAGGCGTACCGATCGTCCCCACCCTCATCAACATTGCGACGTTCCCGGACATCGCGAAGCAGGCGGAAGCTAAGTTCCCCCGTTACGCCGCCCACATGATCGCGCTCTGGGAGCGTCGGCATGAGCGCGTCCTCGAGGCGTTCGACGCCGGAGTGCGGGTATATGCCGGAACCGACGCCGGCAGCGTTATCAAGCACGGCCGGATCGGCGAGGAGATCCTGGAACTGCACCAGGCGGGCCTGCCGCCGGCCGCCGCGCTCGACGCGGCCTGCTGGTCCGCCCGCGAGTGGCTGGGTGCCGACGGCATCAGCGAAGGCGCCAGTGCCGACGTCGTGCTCTACGCAAACGATCCCCGCGCGTCCCTTGAGGCGGTGCTGAAGCCGCAATGCACCGTGTTGCGGGGACACCTTTCCGGAAGTGCCGGGCATTAGGAATAAATTGAAGCTTCAAGTAATTTAGATGTATAGAGGTTGCCGAAGGGCGGCGCCGCAAAAAGCCGGGAGTTACACATGACCATCACCTCCAGCCAGGATCTCCTTCCTGCCGAACTCGCCATGGGCACCGTCATGCTCAAAGTGGGGGACATGAAGCTCATGGGCGACTACTACCAACGGGCGCTCGGCCTGGACATCGTCGCCGAGCAAGACGGCGGACTCTACTTCGGCCGGCTCGGCAAGCCGTTGGTGCACCTCGCTCCCGCCTCCGGGCTCCAGATCCCGGGCCGCGGAGAGGCCGGACTCTTCCACACGGCTCTGCTCTTCGCGGACCAGTCCTCGCTCGCCGCAACTGTTGCCTCCGCAGCGCAGTACGAGCCCCACGCTTTTGTCGGCAGCGCAGACCACCTGGTCAGCGAGGCCTTCTACTTCACCGACCCCGAGGGCAACGGAATCGAGCTCTACTACGACAAGCCCCGCGAGGGGTGGGAGTGGAACGGCGGTTCGGTCGTCATGGACAGCCTGCCGCTCCCGCCGCAGCGCTACCTCCAGCAGTACCTGAGCGAAACGGCGGTGGCCGGCCAGCATGAGGCGGGCGCCGGCGTCGGGCATGTCCACCTCCAAGTGGGGGACGTCAAGACCGCCCATGACTTCTATGTCGGCACCTTGGGCTTCGAGCAGACGGCCGGCTGGCACGGGCAGGCACTGTTCGTCTCCGCCGGGGGCTACCACCACCACATGGCCATGAACGTCTGGAACAGCCGCGGCGCAGGTCCGCGCAAGGACACGCTCGGTCTCGGCGAGGTGGTCATTGAAGTGCCGTCAGGCGACGACGTCGGCGCGCTCGCCGACCGCCTCAAGGTTGCCGGCATCGCCTCCCACCACACCGGCCAGGAGCTGCGCTTCGAGGACCCGTGGCGCAACCGGCTGCGCGTCGCCGTCCGCTACGCTTGATCCGACGGTGTGGCGCATTTCGGCCGCCGCGCCGCAGCTCCGTCGCCACGAATGAATGAGAGTAGTTTCCATGGGCTTTGCTGAAATCTTTGTTGCCACCCACGATGAAGCACTCAAGAGGGCCGCTGCCCTGGAGAAGGGCAGTGACGTATCCGGCGCCGCGGTCCGGATCCCCGGAATCAGCGATTTCGAAGTAGAACAACTTGGCGACCTCGCTGGCACGGCCGTGCATGCGGCTGGCGCCGACTATGAGCTCGCTTTGGTGGACGTCACCAGTGACGCCTTGCTCGGCGTCCCCGAAGCCATGGTGCGTGCCCTGTCCGAGCTGCTCAGCTACGAGACCGAGGGAGAAGGAAGCATCCTCGACGACGTCGCCGAACGCTGGGCGGGCCAAGAGGACATGCCCTTCGATGCCCAACAGTCCCGGCTGTACGTCCAGCAATTGGCGGCGCTCGCGAGCGACGTCGAAAAGGCCGAACGTGCCGGCCTCTACGTCTGGTCCGCCGAGCAGTAGAGCCGCGTTAAACCCGCCGCACGGACCGCGCGTTCGAAATACTGTCTGCCATCTGGCACAATGGACAGGTACTCGATCTGCGCGGCCCCTCTCTCCGTGTGTGCATCTTGTCCTTTGGAACCCTCAAGTATGGCCCGCCCCACGGGTGCAGAACGACGGGCTCAACCCCGTTTCAGAAACAGGAGTGACCACAAAAGTGGCCGTAAAGATTCGCCTTAAGCGCTTCGGTAAGATGCGCGCACCGTACTACCGCATCGTCGTCATGGACTCCCGCGCCAAGCGCGATGGCCGTGCGATTGAAGAAATCGGCAAGTACCACCCCACCGAAGAGCCCTCGTACATCGAGGTTGTCTCCGAGCGTGCACAGTACTGGCTGTCCGTCGGCGCCCAGCCGACCGAGCAGGTCGCTGCGATCCTCAAGATCACCGGTGACTGGCAGAAGTTCAAGGGCCTCCCGGGCCAGGAAGGCACGCTGAAGACCAAGGTCGCCAAGCCTGCTTTCGTTGCACCGGAGAAGGGTTCCGTCATCATCCCGGAAGCCATCACCAAGAAGGCCAAGCAGTCGGAAGCAACTGAAGCTCCCGCTGACGCTGAAGCAGAGACCACCGAGGCTGAGTAAATTGCTGGCAGAAGCGCTCGAGCACTTGGTCCGCGGGATCGTTGACAGCCCTGAGGACGTCAAGGTCAGTGCCAAGAACAACCGCCGCGGGGAATCCCTCGAGGTGCGTGTTCACCAGGATGACCTCGGACGGGTGATCGGTCGCCAGGGTCGCACCGCACGCGCTTTGCGCACCGTGATTGCGGCACTGGCAGGCGGCGAGCAGGTCAGGGTCGACGTCGTCGACACCGACCGCCGCCGGTAACGCGCTCAGCAATACTTGTCTTAGATCCGGCCCCTTCACCAGATTATGGTGGAGGGGCCGGCTTGTTTTACGAGCAAATCCCCAGTCCTGGTCCACGTCGGCCCAGCGAAGAAACCAGAGGAACACATGCAGCTCCAGGTCGCCCGAATCGGCAAGCCCCACGGAATCCGCGGCGAAGTCACCGTCCAGGTGCTCACTGACGCCCCCGGCGATCGTTTCGTCCCTGGGACCGAATTCGTGGTGGAGCCCGCAAAGGCCGGTCCCTTGACCATCATCAGCGCCCGGTGGAACAAGGACATCCTGTTGCTCGGTTTCGAAGAGATCTCCACGCGCAACCAGGCGGAGGAAATCCGCGGCGCGAAGCTGTTCATCGAGACGGAAGAGCTGGAAGAGGACGACGACGAAGGCTGGTACGAGCATGAGCTCGTCGGCCTTGAGGTGCGGGTCGGCTCGCAGGCCGTAGGCAAAGTGACCGCACTCAACACCATGCCGGTCCAGGACCTGCTGGTCATTGAAGACGCGGACGGCAAGGAAATCCTGGTGCCTTTCGTCGAGGAAATCGTGCCCGAGGTCAACATCGAGGACGGCTACGTGTTGCTCACCCCGCCGCCGGGCCTCTTCGAACTGAATACCGAAGCTTCCGCCGGCGACGCGGAAGAGGACGATGCCGACACCAAGGATGACGCGTAGATGCGCATCGATGTCGTCAGTATCTTTCCCGAGTACCTGGCGCCGCTCGAGCTTTCCCTCATAGGCAAGGCCCGTCAGGATGGGCTCTTGGAGCTCAATGTCCATGACTTGAGGACCTTCACCACGGACAAGCATCGCACGGTGGACGACACTCCGTACGGTGGCGGCGCGGGCATGGTCATGAAGCCCGAGCCCTGGGCCCAGGCCCTGGAATCCATCGCCGACGCGCGAAGTGCCGATGCCGGAACTGCCGCAACTGAGCCGTCATCGGACGTACCGAAGAAAAAGCCGGTCCTGATTGTCCCGTCGCCCGCGGGGGAGCGCTTCAACCAGGCCCTCGCCTATGAGCTTGCCGAGGAAGATCAGCTCGTTTTCGCCTGCGGCCGCTATGAAGGCATTGACGAGCGCGTCATGGAATGGGCGGCAGGGCACTTCACCGTCCGTCCGGTCAGCTTGGGCGACTATGTCCTCAACGGCGGGGAGGTGGCAGTCCTGGCCATGGTCGAGGCCATCGGACGATTGCTTCCGGGTGTCGTCGGCAATCCCGAATCGTTGGTGGAGGAATCCCATTCGGACGGCTTGCTCGAGTACCCCGTCTACACGAAGCCCTCGTCCTGGCGCGCTCGTGACGTGCCTGCCGTCCTTTTGAGCGGCAACCACGGCAGGATTGCCCAGTGGCGACGCCACGAACAATTCCGCCGCACGGCGGAACGCCGCCCGGACCTCCTCGCAGAGTTCGACGCCGGCCGCCTGACGCGCGCGGACCGCACGGCTTTCGGCGAACTCGGGTACGACGTCGTCGACGGCCGGCTGCGACGCCGCCCGGACAGTGAACTCCCGGCCTGAGCCTCCCGCCGTCGGGCAGCCTCATCCGCCAGCCGCCCGCGGGAACCGGGCCACATTCGCGGGATTGGCCGGAACTCCCGCGGTGTGGCAGAATTAACCCTTGTGTCTACTGGGTTCGCACCTGCCACAGGGGGAGCGTCACCAACAGCCTGACAACCCGGAACCGCCAATCAGTGGTGGTACCGGACTTTGAAAATCTTCGGCGGTAATTTCCGGACGGTATTGCGCCCCGGGCTTGACCGCCGTGACCCAAAGTGGATGACCTGTGGCGTTCACCAGGAGTGGATTAATGCATATCCTCGATAGCGTAGATGCAGCTTCGCTGCGTAACGATGTTCCCGAGTTCCGCGCGGGTGACACCATCAAGGTTCACGTGAACATCATCGAAGGCAAGAACTCCCGTGTCCAGGTCTTCCAGGGCTTCGTCCTGGGCCGCCAGGGTGACGGCGTTCGCGAAACCTTCACGGTCCGCAAGGTTTCCTTCGGTGTCGGCGTGGAGCGTACCTTCCCGGTTCACTCCCCGATCATCGAGAAGATCGAGGTCGTCACCAAGGGTGACGTCCGCCGCGCCAAGCTCTACTACATGCGCGCACTGCGCGGCAAGGCTGCGAAGATCAAGGAAAAGCGCGACTTCGCCACCGGCAAGTAGGTCTTTCGACCAACAGCGGGTCCTGGATTCGTGTCCGGCCTGCGCCGGAGAAATCCGCAACGCAACAGGAAACGAATCATGGACCACGCAAAACGCCAGCCCCGGAAACAGGGCTGGCGTTTTGTTTTGCTCGCATTTGTCCTTGCCGTGGCTATCAGCGGGCTTGTCCGGTCTTTGTGGCTCGACGTCTACTTCATCCCCTCCGAGTCCATGGAGCCGATCCTGGGCACCGGAGACCGCATCCTTGTGTCCCGGACCGATTTCGGCGTGGACCCTATCCGCCGTGGAGACATAGTGGTCTTCGACGGCAGGGGAACCTTTGCCCCGCTGAACAGCGGCAAAGGAGCGTTTGCCGACGCCGTGGCCGCCACGGGCCATTGGCTGGGCCTGACGGGAAGCGACACGACATACGTCAAACGCGTCATCGGGCTCCCCGGAGACCACGTTGTTTGTTGTGGCGCCGGCGGCAAACTCACAGTCAATGGTCAGCCGCTTGAGGAACCCTATCTGTATCCCGGCGACGCGCCGAGCGAGCAGAGATTCGATGTCATAGTCCCCAGTGACCGATTGTGGCTCATGGGAGACCACCGTTCACGGTCGGCCGATTCGCGTGGGCTGCTGGGCGCACCCGGCGGAGGGATGGTGCCGTTGGAGCGTGTCATCGGGCGTCCGGTCCGGATTGTCTGGCCGCTTGATAGATTTGCAGAACTGCCTCGCCCTGCGCAGGCCGGTACAACCTCGAAGAACGGACAATAGATGCCCGAGACAACTCCCGGGAAGCCGGAACGGCACGACGACGACGCCCGGCTCCTTGACGGATCGTCCGCTTCCGCGATGGATCTTGCAGCCGACGACGCCGATCCGGCGGCGGGCAGGGCGACTGGCTCGAGCGCGGCCGCTTCCGAGGAGCAGGAGTCTCCGCGCCGCGCTGCGCGACGGGGTTCGCGATCG
This sequence comes from Arthrobacter sp. efr-133-R2A-63, assembly GCF_030209795.1. Classification (NCBI taxonomy): domain Bacteria; kingdom Bacillati; phylum Actinomycetota; class Actinomycetes; order Micrococcales; family Micrococcaceae; genus Arthrobacter; species Arthrobacter sp. efr-133-R2A-63. Next base: position 125,994 of record NZ_JARVRG010000013.1, read on the forward strand.
GACACGGGCGATAGCGATCAGCCAGAAACTGCCGGCAAAAGCCACGGCAGTCCATTCCTCGGCTGGCTTAGGGAAATCGGCACCGTGGTGGTCATCGCCATCGTGTTGTCCTTCCTCATCAAGACTTTCCTGTTCCGGGCCTTCTTCATTCCTTCCGAGTCCATGGTCAACACCCTTGACGTGGACGACCGGATCTTCGTAAATCTGCTGGTCCCGCAACCTTTCGCGCTGCAGCGCGGCGACATCGTGGTCTTCAAGGACACGCAGGGATGGCTGCCGCCCACGCAGAAGGCAGCGCCCGGGCCATTCAAGTGGTTCCAGGACGGACTTGTCTTCGTCGGGCTGCTCCCTGACGAGACAAACCAACACCTCGTCAAGCGCGTGATCGGCCTGCCGGGGGACAGGGTCTCCTGTTGCGACAGTTCCGCCCGCGTCAGCGTCAACGGCACGGTCCTCAACGAGAGCTACATCAATCCTGCCCAGGTTCCGCTGGCCAAGCCTTTCGATGTGGTGGTCCCTGCGGGCAAAATTTGGGTTATGGGCGACAACCGCAACAACTCCGCCGACTCCCGCGAACACCAATCAGTCAACGGTGGTTTCATCGACATCTCCGACGTCGAAGGCCAAGCGACAGTCATTGCGTGGCCCATCAACCGTTGGCAGATCCTTGACAACCACTCCGATGTCTTCCGCAACGTCCCTGCGCCGTCGCCCCAGAACACGGCTTCACCCACGGCTCCAGCGGGCAAATGATGGTTCCGGCGGGAGCGGGTACTCCGGTTCGAACGCAGCGGAAACCCGCCGCGCGGACGAAGCACGCTCCTGAATTTCCGACCCTGGATGTCGAACGGGGTTTCCTGGCTCCGGGGGTCACCCTTCTGGCGGGTGTCGATGAAGTAGGCCGTGGAGCCCTCGCCGGGCCGGTGTCGGTGGGGATCGCCGTCGTTGACCTCGCGGACCACGGCTTGCTCGCCGGTGTCCGCGACAGCAAGCTCCTCAAACCGGAGGACCGCGAGCGGTTGGAACCGCTGGTTCGGGAATGGGCGGTTGGATCCGCGGTGGGCCACGCAAGTTCGGCGGAGATCGACGCGCTGGGAATTGTGGGCGCCCTGCGCCTTGCCGGCACACGCGCCTGGTTCGAAATTCTCGCCTCGGGCGTCCACCCGGACCTGGTCCTGCTGGATGGGAGCCACAACTGGCTATCGCCACAGAGCCAAGCTTCGTTGTTTGACGCGGAGCCCTCCGGACCCGCTTGCGAGGCGCCGGTCCACACCCGGGTGAAGGCGGACATGACCTGCCTCAGCGTCGCCGCCGCCAGTGTGCTTGCCAAGGTAGCGCGCGACCACATCATGCTTGGGCTGCACGAGGAATATCCGGCGTTCGGCTGGAACGAGAACAAGGGCTACGCCACGTCGTTCCACCGGGATGCGCTCAGATCATTGGGTCCTACGCCTTACCACCGGACCAGCTGGAACTTGCTCTAGCCCCCGCTTTTCCGCGTCCTTCACGGGGTCGGCCGGGCCGTGGCGGCGTGTGCCCGCTCTATGGTGCAAGATGGATCTATGAGTGCCGAGGATCTTGAGAACTACGAAACCGACATGGAGCTGCAGCTCTACCGCGAATACCGCGACGTCGTTGGTTTGTTCAGCTACGTTGTCGAGACCGAACGCCGGTTCTATCTGGCAAACCACGTTGACCTGCAGGCCCGCAGTGCCGACGGCGAGGTCTATTTCGACTTGACCCTCCAGGATGCCTGGGTGTGGGACGTCTACCGTTCGGCCCGATTCGTGAAGAATGTCCGGGTCATTACGTTCAAGGACGTCAACGTCGAGGAACTGCCGCGCAACGAGGAACTTTCCTTGCCGAAGGACGGCGACCTGGGGGATCTCGGCAACCTGGGCCACTAGGCCCTGGGCAACCAGGACGGCCCGCCCACTCTTCCTCCACACCGTCTGGCTGACGGAGTTTCCCACATAGCCGAACTGCCCCCTGTCTTTGGATTCTCCGCGCCTCCACGCTGGAAGCGGAGGTGGTCATGAAAGCCAAAGACTTGTTGGGCCGGCACGGTGAAGCGCTGGCCGTAGCTTTCCTTGAAACCCAGGGAATGCGAATCGTGGACCGCAATTGGAGGTGCTCCGAGGGCGAGATCGACATCGTGGCGCTCGACGGCGACACCCTGGTGATCGCCGAGGTCAAGACCCGGAAGAACCTGGCTTATGGGCATCCTTTCGAAGCGGTTGACGCAGCCAAACTCGCCCGGCTCCATCGCCTGGGCCTTTCCTGGTGCCGTGATCACGAACTGCGTGCCCCGCGCCGCCGGGTGGATGTCGTGGGAATCATCGACGACGGCGTGGGCGAGCCAAAGCTCGAACACCTCAGGGGCGTGGGCTAGATGGGCGTGGGTCGAAGCTATTCCGTGGCGCTGCTGGGCCTGAACGGATACATCGTGGAGGTCGAAGCAGATATCGGCCAGACCCTCCCCAATTTCGTGATCCTGGGACTGCCGGACGCTTCCCTGAACGAGGCCAAGGAGCGCATTCGTTCCGCGGCGCAGAATTCCGGCATCCCCCTGAGTCGCCGAAAGATCACCGCAAACCTGATTCCGGCTTCGCTGCCGAAGCGTGGCTCGGGGTTCGACCTGGCAAAACCGGTAAAATACGTTTATGGGAAAACAGCAGCCCCGGGCAGCAATATACTGCCGCATCTCCAGCGACCGCGAGGGCCTGGAACTAGGCGTGCAGCGGCAGGAGGCGGACGCCCGTAACCTAGCGGCGCGCCTCGGCTTCGAGGTGGCCCGCGTGTTCGTGGAGAGCGACACGGGAGCCAGCACGAAGTCCAAGAAGGCTCGCCCGATCTACAAGGAGATGATCGACGGAGCGAGGGCTGGCCAGTACGGGGCGATTATCGCGTACTCCGCCTCACGCCTGACGCGACGGCCCAGCGAGTGGGAAGATCTGATCCGCCTGTACGAGACAGCCGGAACAGCGATACACACTGTGGTCTCGGGAACGGCCAACTTCGCGACGGCGGACGGGCGAGCTACTGCCCGAACTGTAGCGGCTTGGGATGCAGCCGAGGCAGAGCGCACCGCCGAGCGCGTCCAGCGGGCGAAGGCCGAAAATGTGACAAAGGGTGAGTGGCGCGGCGGACGGCGTCCGTTCGGTTACGAGGCCGACGGCGTGACCGTCCGCCCCGACGAGGCCGAAGCGCTGGAGCGCGCGGCCGACGCGATAATCGCTGGACGTTCCCTCTCCGCAGTCGCCCGAGACATCCAGGCTTCCGGCCTCACGACCGCGTCCAAGAAGGGCCTACCAATGGATTCCATCGCACTGAGGAACATCCTGCTACGTCCGCGTAACGCGGGGTTGATGGAGGTCAAGGGCGAGATCACCGGCCACGCCCAGTGGCCCGCCGTCATCCCGGAGGATAAATGGCTCGCGCTCCGGGGTATTCTCACTGACCCCGCGCGGAGGACGCAGAACGGAAGCGAGAGGCGCTGGCTCGGCTCCGGCCTTTTCCGCTGTGGAACACCGGGCTGCGGGGGAGTGGTTCGTGGAGCCACGACGAGCGGAGGGGGCAGGACGCGACGGCTCGTCTATCGCTGCAAGTCCGCAGGTGGGCACGTCAACCGCGACATGATCTACACGGACGCCTTCGTACTGGAGGTCATCGCGGCCTACCTCCGCCGAGAAGCCCCAGCCCTGCGGGCGAGGATGACCGTGAGCGTTCCACGCCGGAAGGACGTGGAGAAGCTGCGGGCGGACCTTCGAGGCTACCGTGAGCGGCTGATCCAGCTACCGGACGACTACGCTCTCGGCCTTCTTGACGGGCAGCAGGTCAAGGCGACGACGCTCCGACTCGATGGGCTGATCAAGGACGCAGAGCAGCAGCTAGCCGCACTGACCACCGGCGACGTACTGGCCGAGACGCTAGCAGCCGCCGACCCCGGGCAGCAGTTCCTCGACGCGGACCTGGACCGCCAGCGGGCCATTATCGACGCGCTCGCCGTCGTGACTATCCAGCCAGCGCGGCGTGGACGGCCAGCCGGGCATGTACCGGGAACGCCGTATTTTGACCCGAATTTTATTGACGTGGACTGGAAGTAACTGCTGTCTAACCGCGTAGAAGATAGTTCCTTATTTAGTTACTACGCGTCGCTTTTGAGGAATAACCTTTAGGTAATTACCAAGGGACCTCAACAACGAGGCCCACCCCCTACAAACCGACAGAACCGTAAGAACCGAAAGGGGCTTTTCGGAAGGTTCTGTCATGTCACCAGTCCCCCGCGATCCAGCGATCCGAGCAGCGCGTGCTGAACTCGCCCGCGCCGGTCGGTACTACAGCAAGAGTGATCCAGAGAAGGTCGAGGCCGCGCGGCGTCTCCTAGAGACCAACCGCATCCACAAGGCCCGCCTCAAGGAAATCGTCGACGCGGCTCCGCCGATTACTCAGGAAAAGGTCGATGCAGTCGCCGCGATCCTCCTGCTTCCGGACGGTGCCTGATGTCGGGGCAAGGGGATGGCCCCGACGGGGAGATGAATTCCATCGGGGCCAACAGGAGGGGCGACGGAGACCTGACTACGGGTAGCCCTATCGCTACTGACAAGGCTACTCCCGACAAAGAGCGCTCGCTCTTTACTGCAGGCTCCGTCAATAGTCGCGTATGGAAGGCCACGACGGTCGTTGGATGGGAAGGCTTCATCGAGTGGCTGGACCTCGACCACTTCGCCAACCACAAGGAATGTGGCGGTTACGTAGCGGGCACGTTCGAGGGAACGCAGCGTACCAAAGAGACTGTACTGTCCCGGTGGGCGCTTACCCTTGACGCTGACCACGCGGACCAGGACTTCCGGGAGAGGGTCGAGGCGCTAGGTTTCAAGGCCGTCGCCCACACTACCTTCAGCCACACTCCCGAGAACCCGCACTGGCGAGTCATCATCCCGCTGGACAAGCCGGTGGTCAACGCCGAGCAATTCACTGCGGCGAGTAATGCGGTGATGGAGAAGCTTGGCTGGGAGCAGTTCGACCATACTTGTTCGCAGCCCTCGCGCTTCATGTTCAGGCCCAGCGCGAAGAACGGACACCACGACTACTTCGAAGTGGACGGTCCGGTAGCCACGCTGGAGGACATTCTGCCCGACAGCGAAGAGCAGCATCCGCTCGACCGCTTCCGCGCAGCGCTCGATGCCGCAGGGAAGACCGTCAGGGGTGACTTCGCCCAGTGCCCCGGCCACGCCGATCGGACGCCGTCGCTTCACCACGGATGGGATGAGAGCGCGCAGCGCGTCTGGATGGAGGACTTCGGCGAGGCGGGATGCACGGAAGAGCACATCCTCGAAGTGCTTGGCCTTCCGCCATGGGCGCAGGGATGGTCACCCGAACACGACTTCGCGGAGCCGCTGCCCGAGGGGGATGAACCTGAGTCGGGGGAATGGGATCCTGCGGACCTCGGGGCGATCCTCGACGGTACTGCCGCGCTCGGACCTGTTCCGTCTTTACTACTCCGCGCCGACGGGCAGGGTCTCCTCTATCCCGGCAAGACCCATTCCCTGTCCGGGGAACCTGAGTCAGGCAAGTCGTGGCTGGCGCTGGCAGAGACCGCTCTGCAACTCAAAGCCGGTGGCCTGTGCCTGTTCATCGACTTCGAGGCCGACAAAGAGACCGTCGTGTCACGTCTACTCGCCCTCGGTGCGCCACCTGAGCAAATCCGCGTCAACCTGCACTACATGAACCCGGACACTAAACCGGACAAAGCAGCGTGGAAGCGGCTTCTCGCACAGCCGTACGTGTTCGCCGTCATCGACGGCGTCACCGAGGCGTGCGCGGTGTTCGGTGTCAAGAGCATCGACAACGACGAGGTAGCCAAGTGGATTCGCGCCTTCCCACGGAAGATCGCCGTCCAGACCGGAGCCGCCGTGCTGCTGCTCGACCATGTCACAAAGTCGACGGATGGACGGGGCAGGTTCGCGATTGGTGCACAGGCCAAGCTTTCATCTGTGACAGGCGCGGCCTTCACGGTGGAAGTGATCGACCTGCTTGCGCCCGGACGGATGGGTCGACTGTCCATTCGTGTGGGCAAGGACCGCCACGGGAAAGTCCGTGAGCAGGCTGACCCTAACTCCCGACGAGGGGACCGAACCGAGGCCGTGGCCGTCGCGGTGTTTGATTCCACGAAGCCTGGACGGGTGACGTTCACCCTTTCTGCGCCTGTACCAAAGCCCGAGCGTGCAGTACTCGATGCGTTCGCTAGCCTGCGGGAGAAAATCTCGCGCGCTCTGGAGGACGCAGGGAAATCCATGACGTACACCGGTCTCTGCGAGGCGGTCCATAAAGACCGAGCCGTCGTCCGGAAAGCCATCGACTGGCTCGTAGAGCACGAATATGTCAACGAGGTCAAAGTCGGTAGGAAATCTGACCTCAACTCTCTCAACCCATACCGGGGCGACGAATGAGCGGGGTATCGGTATTGAGGTATCCCCCTAAAGGGGGGGATACCGATCAATACCGATTGGTTACCCGTATCCATCGGTATCGAATACCGATCAATACCGATCAATACCGATTGGTATCCCCGCAATCTAGGTGTTTTTCATCATGAAAGGAACCAAGAAAATGAGCACAGAAACAAGGACGCGGAAGCACGTGTGGACGTGCCACTACTGCAAGAAGTCCATCCGGGATGGGGCTGGATACGTCGACGTCCCGGGTGCGGATGTCTACCGGCTGGAGAAAGCGGAACAGACGTGGAGGGAGGACCACCCATATGGGGGGACTTTGAAGGAACTACTTGGACTCCCCAACCCTGCTGCATGGGTCGCCACGCACACCAAGTGCGATCCTCACCCAGAAAAGGGCAGCTACCGGTTTGACGTCGCCGAGGCTCGCACAACCGAGGACATCCTCGACTGGACCCTCCACCTGATGGATAAGACGTGGATGGAGTTCACCGACTGGACCGACTTCATTCGCAACCATATGGCCGAGAACGGGACGGTGTTGGACGCATGACCTCTCTAGGCATCGACCTCCACTTCTTCCCCGACGGCCCACGGATGGCACACAGGATGCACGCAGTACTCGACGAGCCGTGCCCTGACTGCGTCCCTACCATGTCGATCCGTCGAGGAGTATGCGGCGGTTTCTGGGTAGCGGTGTATCACGGCGCTACCTGCCCAAAATCAGCGAACAAGGAAGGAAGGACCCAAATTGGCCAGATGGAGTAAGGACATAGGAATCCAGCGTAAGAGGCTGTCCACTGCCAACGCGCAGAGAGCCGCTATCGTCCGGGCGAAGGCTGCGGCGATGAAGGCCAGGAAGGACAAGAAGTGATCCAGACACAGCCCCACGAGTATTCACGCATATCCGCAGCGACCGTAGGCGCACAGCCCATCTTGATCACCAGCCCCTCGGGTCTCAACTCGACACCGGGCGTGGCAGTGCAGGTCAACGGTGTGACGCGTGCGTCGCTGACGTTAGCCAACGCGCGTCGGCTGGTCGTAGCGCTGCTGGCTGCTCTACCACTCCCGCCCGAGGACGAGGAGTGACGTGGTTACGCAGCGGTAAACGGACGTATACGAAAAAATGAGCTGTTTTGTCCAGACGGAACGAACAGCGATGAGTCGGTATGACTATGGCTCGGATCATGACCGAGCGCTGTGTGCCGACCACACGGACGAATCATAACGGAAGGAAAATCATGGACAACGAACCAACGGAACCAACAGACGCAGACAGGGCAATCGAGCTTGTCGTCGGCGAGGACTGCGAATTCTGCACACCTACACGGGAGGTAATCGCGGTCAACTCCTTTGGCGCTCGATGCCTGGGCTTCACGCACGAACCGGAATGCCCCATGCACGACGATTAGTTACCTTGGTGAAACGTTTCACCGTAAACTGAGCTACATATCGGCCTCGAAGATGCGGCTGGTAGTTCGGTTAGTCGCAACCATTGAGAGCCGTTCGCCCTAGGCCGCACCAGCCGCAGCTAGTCTGCCGCCCCGCTGCCGCTCTAGGACCATCCGCTCATATTTCGCTGATTGACCCCGAAGTACGGACACCAGATACACACCACGTCCAAGGGGCAACAAATCATGAGCATCACCAATTTCCAGCAGCAATTGAAGGACCTTTCCAGCAAGGCGGACAGCATCGTCGGTGACCCTTCTCTCACGAACGTAGAGAAGAAAGCGGCACTCGACCGGCTTATCAAAACTCAGGAAAACGTCATCGCCGTCAACGCCGTCCGGGTGCGGGCCAAGGGCATCTACGGCGCCATGAGCGGGGACGTCTCAGGCGACGGCGGAGCTAGCGTAGACCCCGACGCCCCACGGCGCGGCAAGGCAGTCCCGAAGCTGAACCTGAGCACCGAGGTAGCCCGAGAGGCATTCGCGCGGCTCAAGTCCCACGCGGGCTTCGCTGCTGAACTGGGTTTGAAAGATGCAGCTGCGTCGACCGTTACGGACGGACAGCTGCCTCCGGCGTACATCGGCCTCGTCCAGAAAATCCACGAGCCGACGCGACTTCTCGCACTGCTTCAGACAACGTCGATGAGTTCACCCTCGGTCGAGTACATTCAGCACACTTCGACCAGCATCGCGTCGAACGCCTTCGCTGCTCCGGTGCTGTCTTCGCCGACCACGGCCACGACCGGTGGCTTCTTGCTCGCTGGAACGTACAAGTACGTTGCGACCTATACCTCGGCCACTGGTGAGACGGTAGCCAGCAACGAGGTATCGCAGGTCACCACAGGCTCAACCTCGACTGCATCGTTCACTATCGGCGCTGCTCCGTCGGGCGCGACGGGCACGAAGATCTACCGTACTGCGGTCAACGGCGCGACGGGAACGGAAACGCTCCTCGCAACGCTGACATCGACCCCGACCAGCTACACGGACACTGGCGCTACGGCTCCGGGAACTGCGGTGCCCCCAACGATCAATGGCACAGGAACAGCGGGGATGCTCAGCCCCGGTGGAACATATGTCGAGGCGATTTTCAACACTTCCACCCTCGTGGCGACGGCTCAAAAAGTCGGCGTGTTCACGACCACAACGGACGAACTGCTCAAGGACTTCTCGTCCTTCGCTCAGTACATCGAGTCCGAGCTTCAGCGACTGATCATCGATCAGGAGAACTTCCAGCTGTTGAACGGCAACGGATCGGCCCCGAACCTCAAGGGTCTGCTCCAGACGCCGGGTCTGTTGACTCGGGCCAATCCCTCGGCTGGCGCCATGATCGATACGATCGAGCAGAGCGTGGCCGACCTCCGGAATGGACCGTCGTACTGCGAACCCGACGTTATCGTGCTTCACCCGAACGACTGGTCACTGATTCGCCGGATCAAGACGACTCAAGGCGTCTACGTTCTGGGCGATCCCGGGCAAACTGCCGTGAACGATATCTGGGGAATCACCGTTGCGACCACCACCCAGATTCCGCAAGGCACAGGACTGCTCATGAACACCGAACTCATCGGCGTCGCATACGTCAGGGAAGGCGTGACACTTTCCATGTCCAACAGCGACGGCAACAATTTCACGTCGGGCAAGGTGGCGATCCGCGCCGACGAGCGTCTCGCACTCGCAGTTGCACGACCGAGTGCCGGGCTGATCATCACGGGCATAGCCTGATAGACCGGCGAGCGTATGGTGTCCCCTTGAAGCAGCACCATACGCTCGCCTTAGACGGCGAAGCGGTCGGCTCTCCTGTTCCCGGCTGCCTCGCCTACGGTGGTGCCGCTGAACACCACCTCAGCAGGGCGATGATGGCTCTCCTAACTCCCATCATCGCCCTGCGGCCCGCCGTGGCCGACCAGGCTACCGGTACCTCAGGCCGACCCTGCCGGGCATTTTTACCGACGCCACAGCGACTGCTGGGACGACGTGGTGTGACGGCGGGGGAGGGTAGGGCAAAATCGCCAGCGCTGTGTGGCTGTGGCATGTTCCCAGGGGTAGCGTAGACCCCGCCCCTCAGAAATTTTGAGATTTTTGCAAAAATCGCCCCGAATCGCCCCGAATCGCTTCGACCCCCGAATAAAATTTCTATGGAGGTAAAAATGCCAGCGTTTCCACCGCGTGAGCCTAGCTGGGAGGATATCCCCGTCGCCGAGCATGTGCGTGAGAAGCACGCGCCGGAGTGCACCCGTTTTCAGGATCCGGTACCGATGGAGGAGCATCCTGCCTACCAGCAGTGCCCGGAATGCAGCATGATCTCTCAAGTCATCGACGACGAGCCAGCACCCGCGCCAGAGCGGGTCATGCCCGTCATGATCCCTACGCACATGCACCATAACTGCACCGTGGAGCCGGTACTCATAACGCCGCAGCCGAAGAACTGCGCATACGCTGTTTACGAGTGCCCCGCGTGCGGAGTCATAGCCACGTCGAAGGCCTCATCCCACGGTAGGGGACCGACCGTGGCCGCGCCGTCGAGGCAGCTAGCATCTGTGTCGGGTGGCTGGAAAGGGTTCTACCGTAAAGGGCAGACACCGGTCGGCGCTGAGCGCTACAGGGCGTGGTAAATCGTCCCAGAAGACGCCCCTGCCGTCCGCACAGGGCGCAGCAGTCGTCCCCCGGTACTAAGTACCGGGGGACGTAAAGGGCCTCTTTCCGGGATGAACTACCTCCAGGTCACCAGCCGCGTTGAGCGCCAGTAGTTGAGCACACGGTCGAAAATCACGCCAGAAAGCCACGCATGGGGTCCGTTATGACCGATAAAACGATCACAAACGGCCACACCATTACGAGCTTGGCAGAAACCGTAACCAGCGTCCCGGTCCTGATCGTACTGGGCAAAAACGGTACGAACTTCGCGTTCCACGTCCTCGATTGACAGGTTCTGTGCCATGGTGATCACGCCTCGACGTCTTCGTGGCCGACGTGCCCGGAATTCTTAGCGTGTAGCGCCATTCCGCCGAGGTTCGACTCCTTGCCACAGACGGCGCAGCGTACCCGCTTCTGCGAATTTCCCGTAGAGCCGCTGGCCTTGGCCGAGCGAACCCAAACGTCCCGGTGATCTTCGCGCTCCATGAAAACCACGACGACTAGGCCGTCCTTGGAGACGTAGGGTGCGCGCCGCTCCGGGTCCTTGACGACAACGGCCTCGTAAAACGCGTCCCGCGCGGCTTTACCGGCGAGCTTCTCGATGGCCCCCAGCGCATCGGCGCGGCGGATGTTCGGGCGCTGGGTCGTGACGGCAGTAGCGGGGTCAAAACAGGTGATGTGAACGGTTTTCATGGCGAGCTTCCTTCGGTTCGAGCGGTTCGGTCGTAGGATGTCCTACGACTTGAACGCTACTCCCGTAGAAACGTCTTAGCTAGGTTTTGCCCTCGCGATCACCATGGCAGTGTTGCGCGCTGCTGGTGATATCCGTTCTACCGAAGACACGGTCTTCATCTCGGAGTTGGGACTGGACGGCAGGTTGAGGCCGGTTCGCGGCATCCTGCCGGCAGTCATGGCGGCTGTTCAGGCAGGCCACCCCGAGATCGTGGTGGCGCACGCCAACGTCGCCGAGGCGGAGTTGGTTCCGGGCGCGGTGGTCCGCGGCTACAAGACCTTGGCGCGCCTTGCCTTTGATTTCGGTGCCGAACCGCAGGACCTGGCCTTGGATTATGACCCGGCCGACGGCGACGTTGCAGGAGATGCGGATGCCGGTGCCGGGGTTGTTCCGGACCTTTGTGATGTCTCCGGGCAGGGCGATGCCCGCCGTGCTTTGGAGGTTGCCGCAGCCGGGGCACATCATGTGCTGCTTTGCGGTCCGCCGGGCGCGGGCAAGACGATGCTTGCCGAGCGGCTCCCGGGGCTCTTGCCGGATTTAGGGGACCGGGAAGCCATGGAGGTCACGGCGATCCATTCGCTTTCGGCTGTGCATGTCGATTCGGTACAGCTGTTACGGCGGCCGCCCTTTGAGAATCCCCATCACAGCGCCACCGCGGCAGCAATCATCGGCGGTGGTTCCGGCCTGCCGCGGCCCGGGGCGGCATCACGGGCGCACCGCGGTGTGTTGTTCCTTGACGAGGCTCCGGAGTATGAACGCCGGGTCCTGGACGCCCTGCGGCAGCCCCTGGAAAGCGGAGAGCTGGTCATCCATCGTTCCGCCGGTACCGCCGCGTATCCGGCCCGTTTCCAGCTGGTCCTGGCTGCGAATCCTTGCCCTTGCGGGAAGGCCACCGGCAAGGGAGTCGATTGCACCTGTACCCCGGTGATGCGGCGCCGCTACTTCGGGCGCATGTCCGGGCCGTTGCTGGACAGGGTGGACATCCAGCTCAAGGTGGAACGGGTGTCCCTCGCGGACTTTGGGCAGTCCGGCGCGGAGGAGGACACGGCTACTGTCGCCGGGAGGGTCCATGCCGCCCGGTCGCGGCAACGGGAACGGCTAGAGAGTTTCGGGATGGAAACCAATTCGCAGGTTCCCGGGCGGGTACTGCGCGGCGAACTGCGCCTCCCCTCCGCGACCACGAAGATTCTGGATACTTCCCTGGAACGCGGAATCCTCACGGCCAGAGGCTACGACCGCGTCCTGCGTCTCGCGTGGACCCTTGCTGATCTGGGCCACAGGGACCAGCCCCACAGTGACGACATAGGACAGGCCCTCGGCTTGCGGCAGGCGGTCGCGGCCGCATGAAAGGACACACCATGAATGCGCACGGCCAGCAGCTAACCGCTGACGCTCCGGACCGAAGCCGGGAGCGACTTGCCCGGGCAGCGCTGTCGCGGCTGATGGAACCGCAAGATGCGGCAGGGCTCGCGCTGGTGCAGGCGGCGGGGGCCGTCGACGGTCTCAAGATAGCGAGCGGCGAGCTCAAGCCCGGGCCCGCGCTTGAGCAGGAAGTGGCTTCCGTGTTGGGTGAGAGCGGGGTTTCTTCTGCCGCGGCCGGCTTGGCCGCTGCCCTGCGACGATGGGCGCCACGGATCCCGGACCTTGCTCCGGAACGCGACCTTGCCACCATGCAACGCCTGGGTGGTCGCATGATCATCCCCGGCGACCCGATGTGGCCCGCGCAGTTGGCAGACCTGGGCCTTCATGAGCCGTTGTGCTTGTGGTGGCGAGGACACGAATTGGAGTTCCCACCCGTTCGTCGGGTCGTGGCCCTTGTCGGCTCACGTGACAGCACAAGCTACGGGGCCTCCGTAACGGGTGATTTCGCTTATGGGCTCGGCCAGCGCGGCTGCACGGTTGTTTCCGGAGGGGCCTACGGCATCGACGCGCATGCGCACCGCGGGGCTTTGGCCGGGGGCACAAACGACATGCCGACGATCGCGGTGATGGCCGGGGGAGTGGATCGATACTATCCATCCGGAAACGAGGATCTCTTGCGTGCCGTGGCAAACCAAGGTGCGGTCATCGCGGAGGTTCCCCCCGGCTCGGCGCCCACCCGCTATAGGTTCCTTCAGCGGAACAGGATTATCGCCGCCTTGGCAGCCGTGACCGTGGTGGTCGAAGCGCGATGGCGTTCGGGTGCCTTGAATACAGCTCATCATGCTGAATCCATTGGCAGGGCGGTCGCCGCGGTCCCGGGGTCCATTCACAGCGCCAACTCTGCGGGCTGCCATCGGCTCCTCCGGGATGGCGGAGCTGTTTGCGTCACGGACGTCGGAGAGATCGCTGAACTGGCGGGGTCGAGCGGTGAGGGGCTCGTCGGGGACAAGGAAACGGCGGCCTCAGACCACGACGGGCTCACCCTCGAGGACCTGATTCTGCTCGACGCGTTGCCGGTCCGCTCGACGAGCTCGGTGGAGAAGCTCGCGGTCGTTGCGGGACTTAGCCCCGAGTCCGTCAGGGCCGGTCTTGGACGCCTTGGGCTGTTGGGTTTGGCGGTATCAGTGAGCGGGGCCTGGAAGAGGTCGGGTAAGCAGGGCTGATTTTGGGACCGGATGGCAGGCTGAGCTTGGTTCGGGGTCTCAAATTCGCAACTTAATCGACAGTCGACTATTAGTTAACTGAAAGTTGGCCTAGTCTCTAGGGGCGATATGGGGGACCGTCCTTCCATCGTTTCAGCAAAGGAGCCGAAGTGACTACGAAGTCAAGGGCGCAGCCCGCGAGGTTCGTGATTGGACAGCAAATCGGCCCCTTCTGATCGTGGGAGCGGTCCTGTTCGTCCAAGGCGGCCCTGGCCCGGTTTGGCTTTGGGTTCTTTTCGCGGTCTGGCAGGGGTTGCTCGTGTGGCAGTACTACAGGATTTACAAGTCCATCGGTCAACGGTGAAGATGGCCGAACGTGGCGATGCCAACTACCGGGCCCCTCGGCTGGCACAGTGGAAGGGTGCAAGAGAAATCGCTCCCCGAAGCACTCGCCGGGTCCGTTCAGGACTTCCGTCGCTACCTCGAAAGCGAACGGGCCAGGTCCGCCCACACAGTAAGGGCATACATCGCCGACGTCGAGAGCCTGCTGCGCTTCGCTGCGGCGGAGGGCGTGGGGGAGCTCGCGGACCTGGAGCTCGGCACCCTCCGGCGTTGGCTGGGGGCACAAAGTGAATCCGGCCGGTCCAGGGCAACACTCGCCCGGCACGCCGCGACGGCCCGCGCGTTCACCTCCTGGGCCCTGCGGGAAGAACTCATCGCCTCGGACCCGGCTATTCGCCTCCAGGCCCCCAAGCGGGACCACACACTCCCTGGAGTTCTTCACCAGCAGCAGGTCTCCAGGATCTTCGAAAACCTGTCAGAGGCAGCCGCTGACGGCTCTGCGATGCCGTTGAGAAACCGCGCCGTCGTCGAATTGCTCTATGCCACGGGGATCCGCGTCGGCGAGCTTGCCGGCCTGGACATCGACGATCTCGATCAGGACCGCCGGACTCTTCGCGTGCTCGGTAAAGGAAACAAGGAACGGACGGTGCCCTATGGTGTGCCGGCTGCGCTCGCCGTCGACGACTGGCTTCGCCGCGGCCGTCCACGGCTCGCAACCGAGCGTAGCGGACCGGCGCTTTTTCTCAGTTCCAGGGGTAACCGCATCGATCAGCGCCAGGCCCGCAGTGTCGTCAATGACCTCCTTGCAGCCTTGGGGGATACCGCGGCAACCGGGCCCCACGCGCTGCGCCACACGGCCGCTACCCATCTGCTCGACGGCGGGGCGGACCTGCGTGCGGTGCAGGAAATTCTGGGACACAGCAGCCTCGCAACAACACAGATCTACACCCACGTCTCCGTGGACCGGCTTCGCAAGAGCTACCAACAAGCCCACCCTCGTGCCTAAGGACAAGAAACCGTGCAACACTTCGAAGAGTCAAAAGGGAGAAAAACCGCCCGTCCGGGAATCGCACTGGCGTAATTCCGGTCCGTACGGCAAAATGAAAGCACTGTGGGGAAACTTTCAACCAAAACTTGAATGTTCTTCCGCTGCGGAAAAAATCATAGATAGGTAGGGAAACCGGAACAGCGCGGCACCCGCGCAACAAAATTTCATCCGAGCACAGGTCGTTGGGGAAGACGTACCTACAGCTATGGAGGATGGAATGTCTGTTGCAATAACCCGCGGTGTCTTGTTTGTGCATTCGGCCCCTACCGCATTGTGCCCTCACGTTGAGTGGGCCATTGGATCGGTCGTTGACAAGCGGACCGATCTTGAGTGGACCCCTCAACCTGCCGCGCCCGGAATGTTCCGCGCCGAGCTCTCTTGGGCAGGAGTCCCTGGAACGGGTGCCCAATTGGCTTCGGCGCTGCGTGGGTGGGCACACCTACGCTACGAAGTCACCGAGGAGCCGAGCCAAGGCGTGGACGGCGCGCGTTGGTCGCACACTCCGGAGTTGGGTATTTTCCATGCCGTCACCGATGTCCACGGCAACATCATGGTGACTGAGGACCGCATCCGCTACGCCTACGAGTCGGGGGCGGGAGATCCTGCCGCCGTCTACCATGAGCTTTCCCTGGCGCTCGGCGAGGCCTGGGACGAAGAGCTCGAGCCCTTCCGGCATGCTGCCGAAGGCGCCCCTGTGCGCTGGCTCCACCAAGTCGGTTAGGGAACAAAGTACCGAGACAGTTTTTCCATAGCAAAGAGGAGGGCCCCACCACGGTGGGGCCCTCCTCTTGTGCCTGGCTTGTGCGCCGAAGCTGGTGCAACCGTCAGACGTTGCGGATGGCGATGACGGCGTTGTGGCCGCCGAAACCGAAGGAGTTGCTCAAAGCGACAATGTCACCGGCGGGCAAAGTGCGTGCCGAAGTGACGACGTCGAGCGGGATCTCCGGATCCTGGTTCTCAAGGTTGATGGTCAACGGAGCCTGGCGTTCGTAAACGGCAAGAACAGTCAGCACTGCTTCTACGGCCCCTGAAGCGCCCAACAGGTGGCCCATCTGCGACTTGGTGGCAGAGACTGCCACATTGTCGACGTGGGTGCCCAGTGCGGCACGGAGCGCCGTGTACTCGGGCTTGTCACCGACAGGGGTCGAGGTGGCGTGGGCGTTGACGTGAACGACATCCTCCGCCTGGATGCGGCCGTCGAACATGGCAGCCTTCAAGGCGCGGGTAGCGCCCAGGCCTTCCGGGTCCGGCGCCGTGATGTGGTAGGCGTCAGCCGTGACCGAAGTACCGGCGAGCTCAGCGTAGATGCGCGCGCCGCGGGCGATCGCGTGCTCCTCGGCTTCCAGGACCAGGGCGCCGGCGCCTTCACCCATGACGAAGCCGTCGCGGTCGCGGTCGTAAGGCCGCGAAGCGTGCTCAGGATCGTCATTGCGGCGGGAGAGCGCCTGCATCGAGGAAAACGCGGCAAGCGGCATCGGGTGGATGGCGGCTTCGGCACCACCGCACACAACGACGTCGGCCTTGCCCGAGCGGATGAGATCCAGGCCGAGGTGCATGGCTTCGGTGCCGGAAGCGCACGCGGAAACCGGGGTGTGCGCACCGGCGCGGGCACCAAGGTCGAGGCTGACGGCCGCGGCGACGCCGTTCGGCATGAGCATCGGAACTGTCATGGGAAGGACCCGGCGGGGACCCTTTTCCCTCAGCGTGTCCCAAGCGTCCAGAAGCGTCCAGACGCCGCCGATGCCCGTAGCGAAGGCCACGGCAAGGCGGTCGTGGTCGATTTCGGTGATACCGGAATCTGCCCAGGCCTCGCGTGCGGCGATGACACCGAACTGCGTGGAGGGGTCCATGCGCTTGGCTTCAACGCGGCTCAGGACCTCGAGGGCCGGCGTCGAGCACCGGGCGGCAAAGTGGACCGGAAGGTCATACTTGGCAACCCACTCGTCCTCGAGTGTGTGGGCACCGGAGACCCCTTTGAGCGCGTTCTTCCACATTGTGGGGACGTCGCCGCCGATGGGCGTTGTGGCGCCCAGACCGGTTATGACTACTTTGCGTGCCATGCGATCACTCTCTGTCGGATCAGCCAACCCATGTGCTGTTCTCACTGGGAAGGCAGGAAAAAACTTTGGGAGATATAGCAGCTGTGCCGGGCTTCGGATGCAACAGGTCGCACCCGAAGTCCGGCACAGTTGAGGCCAGGCTAGGCCTGTGCGTTCGAGATGAAGTTGACGGCGTCGCCGACGGTCTTGAGGTTCTTGACCTCTTCGTCCGGGATGCGGACGCCGAACTTCTCTTCAGCGTTGACGACGATGGTCATCATGGAGATGGAGTCGATGTCCAGGTCCTCGGTGAAGGACTTGTCCAGCTCCACGGCTTCGGTGGCGAGGCCGGTCTCTTCGTTCACGATTTCAGCCAGGCCGGCCAGGATTTCTTCGTTGCTAGCCATTGTTGGCTCCTTTTCTTGTTGTCCGGCTATTGCCGGAAATGGGGGCAAACCGCGGATACGGCTTGGGTTCCAAAGCACTATTCAATTGGAAGGCAGACGCCGCCAGAACTACGGAAGAACGATCACCTGGGCACCGAACACCAGACCGGCGCCGAAGCCGATCTGCAAGGCAAGGCCACCGCTGAGCCCAGGGTTCTCCTTCAGGAGCCGGTGCGTGGCCAGCGGAATGGAGGCGGCGGACGTGTTTCCCGCATCGGCGATGTCCCGTGCGACCACCACGGTCTCGGGAAGTTTGAGCTTCTTGACCATTTCGTCGATGATTCGCATGTTCGCCTGGTGGGGGACAAAGGCGGCGAGATCCGAGGCTTCGATTCCTGCGGCGTCGAGGGCTTGCTGAGCAACCTTCGCCATTTCCCATACGGCCCAACGGAAGACCGTTTGGCCGTCCTGGCGGAGCGTGGGCCAGACATCCTGCGCTGCGGAAATAATGGCCTGATCGTCGGATTCGTCCGAATGGCGGGCAGACTCGCCCAGGTTGCGGACTTCGTCGAGGGAATGCGTCATGCCGATCGCGTTCCACTTGCTGCCATCGGATCCCCAGACGGACGGGGCAATGCCGGGCGTGTCGGACGGGCCGATGATCACGGCGCCGGCACCGTCGCCGAGGAGGAAGGAAATGGTTCGCTCATGGTTGTCGATGACGTCCGAGAGCTTCTCGGCGCCGACCACCAGGACGTATTCAGCCGCGCCCGAGCGGACCAAGGCATCGCCCTGGGCAATGCCGTAGCAGTAGCCCGCACATGCCGCGGAGATGTCGAAGGCCGGTGCCGGCGTGGCGCCCAAGCGGTCGGTCAAGGCGGCAGCGGCGGACGGCGTCGCATAGGGGTGCGTGACGGTGGAGACGATGACGGCACCCAGCTGGGAAGCCTCGATGCCGGCCTGCTTGAGCGCCTCGCGCGCCGCCCCTTCGGCCATGTCAATGACGCTGACATCGGCCGCGGCGCGATGGCGGGTGACGATGCCGGTGCGTTGGCGGATCCATTCATCCGAGGAATCGATCCACTGGCAGACGTCGTCGTTGGTGACGATGATGTCCGGGCGGTATGCCCCGATGCCCGCAATGCGTGAGAATTCTTTCGTCGGTGCCTGCTTGAGTACGGGGGCGCTCATGCGTCTCCCTCCAATTCCGCGAAGAGTGCAAGTGCAGCGGACAAATCGTCCGGTGACTTGACGGCAACGGTTTTCACGCCCGGCATGCCGCGCTTGGCGAGGCCCGCGAGGGTGCCGGCCGGTGCCAGTTCGATGAGGCCGGTGACCCCGCGCTGGACAAGGTTCTCCATGCAGAGGTCCCAACGCACCGGGCGCGAGACCTGGGCGATCAGGCTTTCGACGGCGGCGCCGCCGTCCGTGACTTCCCGGCCGTCGAAGTTCGAGAGCAACGGAACCGTGGGGGCCTGCGGCTTGAGCGAGGGACGGAGTGCTTCAAGCGCGCTCACGGCCGGAGCCATGTGGGAGGTGTGGAATGCTCCGGCGACCTTCAGCGGGATCACTCTGGCCTTCGCCGGGGGGTTGTCAGCCAGTGCCTGCAGCTGTTCGAACGTGCCCGCGGCTACGGTCTGGCCCGCGCCGTTGACGTTCGCAGGAGTTGCGCCGGCAGCCTCGATGGCGGAAAGCACCTCGGCCGGATCGCCTCCGACGACGGCACTCATCCCCGTGGGGGTGACGGCGGCGGCTGCGGCCATGCTGTTGGCACGCTCGCGGACAAACGTCATGGCTTCTTCTTCGCTCAGGACACCCGCCAGCGCCGAGGCCGTGATTTCGCCGACCGAGTGGCCGGCCAGGACGATCGGAAGGGTGCTGAGTTCGACGTCGAACAGCGATTTCGCTGCGACGAGGCCTGCGGCGACGATCAAGGGCTGCGCGACGGCAGTGTCCTTGATGGTTTCTTCATCGGAGGTGGTGCCGTGGGCTTTGAGGTCGATGCCTGCGATTTCGCTCAGGGAGGCCAAATGGCCTTCTACGGAAGGGAGCTCCAGCCAAGGGGCCAAAAATCCAGGGGTCTGGGAGCCCTGTCCAGGGCAGACGATTGCAAGCACGTAACCAGCTTTCCAAATTGCCGCGTGAACTACTGGTGTTTGCGTACACCAAGCTCACTGGGTCAGTTTGTAGGAAGTCTACAACGGTTCAACCCGCGGATCGGGTACCGTGACGCTCCGGCGTCGCCTTTGGCTGTGCCGAAAGCCGGCCCACGACCAACGCGGTTTGGAGCACGAAAGCCTCCCGGGGGAGGAGGGGGTCCCACCCTGTGACGTCGCAGACGCGCTTGAGACGATACCGCACGGTGTTCGCGTGGACGAACAGTTCGCGGGCAGTCGCTTCGAGGGAATGGCCGAGTTCCAAATAGGTGCCGAGGGTTTCGACCAGGCCGTTGGACGCGGCGAGCAGCGGCCGGTAGATGTTCTTGATAAGGGAGCGGCGGGCAGCGTCGTCGCCTGAGACGACGCGTTCCGGGAGAAGGTCGTCCGCGGCGACCGGTCGCGGAGCCGACGGCCAGGCTTTGGCGGCGGTGAGCCCTGCGAAGGCTGCCTGGGCGGAGCTGCTGGCTTCCAGGAGGGAGCCGGCCTCGGGTCCGTAGACCACCGCGCCCGGTGCGAAGAGTTCGCTGAGTTTCAGGTACGCGGTGTCGCGGTCCTGCACGCCACCCAGAATCAGGATGAGGCGGTCGCCCTGGATGCCGACCAGGGCGTCCTCCGCGTAGCGTCCGGCGGTCCGTCGCAACTCGCTCACATAGCTTGCGCTGGGTTCCGACGGCGAATTTCCCACCATCACCGTGAAACGCTCCTGTGCCTTCCAGCCGAGGGCCGCGATCCGGGAACGAAGGGCATCGGTATTCTCGCCGCGGAGGATGGCGTCCACAATGAGCGCTTCGAGCCGGGTGTCCCAGGAACCGCGGGACTCGGCGGCGCGGGCATAGACATCCGCGGCGGCGAACGCAACTTCCCGCGAATAGCGCAGGACCGCTTCGCGCAAGGACGGTTGGTCGGCTTCGGGTGCGATCACCGGGACCTGGTCCTCGACCACTTCGACGACGATCCGGATCAACTGGAGGGCCTTTTGCAGGCTGATCGAGCGGGTCAGCTCGGTAGGAGCATTCCCAAAGACGTCCGTCAGGATCCATGACGGCGAGCTCGGCCGTTCGTACCACGTCACGAAAGCCGCGATTCCGTTTTGGGCAACCAGGCCCAAAGCTGAACGTTCGTCGGAGCTCAGCCGGCTGTACCACGGCAACGATTTCTCAAGCTTGCGCATGGTGGTGGTGGACAGTTGCCCCACGTTGGCACGGAGCCGCTTGAGGGTCTCCGCCTTTTCCGGAGTTACCGTGCGCGCAGCCGCTTTACGTTTCGCGGGGGTTTGAATCGGCTCTGCCATGCCTTGAGCATACGGCGCATCATCCACAAGCTCCATTTGTGCGAAGGCTACAACTGCGATTGGTACGCGTCACGCGCCGACTGCACCGAACGGCGCCACGGGCGCTTGCCGGCAAAAGCGTTAAAGCCGGACGGCGGCCCGCACCTTTCGGTGTGGACCGCCGTCGAGATGTCGCTTGGCTTGCTTCGCTGGAGACTTAGCTTTCGCCGCCCGCCCCGCCGGTGGTGCCGGCGTTGACATCGAGGAGGCTGTACTTCTCGATTGCCTGGGCCGGTGCCTGGGCGTCAACTTCGCCGCGGCGGGCGAGAAGTTGCAAGGCCTTGACGACGATGGAGTGGGTGTCGTTTTTGAAGAAGCGTCGTGCGGCTTGGCGGGTGTCGGAGAATCCGAAGCCGTCGGCGCCGAGGGAGGCGAATTCGTTGGGGATGAATTGGCGGATCTGGTCCGGGACGGCCTTCATGTAGTCGGTGACGGCGATGACCGGTCCGGTGGCGCCTGCGAGTTGCTGGGCGACGAACGGGGTGCGGGGTTCTTCGCCGGGGTTCAGGAAGG
>NZ_JARVRG010000012.1:0-138774 GCF_030209795.1 Arthrobacter sp. efr-133-R2A-63
GTCCGAGGCGCCGGAGAGGTTTCCCCGCTCCAGACGGATGTAGTAATCGATGCTCATCCCGGCAAGCATCGCCACTTCCTCCCGGCGCAGCCCGGAAACCCGCCGGTTGCCGCCGTAGACCGGCAGACCCGCCTCATCCGGGGTGATCCTGGCCCGGCGGGAGGTCAGGAACTTCCGCACGTCCTCGCTGTGTGTCATGGCAACCACGCTACGCCCGGTCGACGGCACGAGGGAGGCACTGACGTTACCCGGAACGGCCATGACTCCCGCCCCGCACGGAATCACGGTTGCATGGAAAGCATGAAACCTGAACCCGCAACAGCTTCCCACCGGGGAGCGATCCTGGCGATCATCCTCGTCAGCTACTTCATGATCCTCCTGGACAACTCGGTCATCTTCACGGCCCTGCCCAGCCTGCAGGCAGAGCTGCGGCTGAGTACCGGCGAGCTCTCCTGGGTCCAGGACGCGTACACGCTGGTCTTCGGCGGCCTGCTGCTCCTCGGAGCCCGCGCCGGTGACCTGCTCGGCCGCCGGCGGGTTTTCGTCTTCGGGCTCGTGGTGTTCTCGATCGCCTCGCTGCTGATCGGACTGGCACCGGCGGGTTGGTGGGCGATCGCCGGACGCGCCGTGCAGGGCATCGGGGCTGCGATCGTCGCACCCGCCTCGCTCTCCCTGCTCACCGCGAGCTTCCCGGAAGGCCGTGAGCGCACCCGGGCCGTGGCCCTGTACGGCGCCACCGCGGGGATCGGCGCCAGCCTGGGCCTGGTCATCGGCGGTGCCCTGGCCCACTGGATCTCCTGGCGGGCCGGGTTCTTCGTCAACGTACCCATCGGCGCCGCGATGATCGCCCTCGCTCCCCGGTTCCTGCCCGAGACCGGCCGCGCCCGCGGACGCTTCGACGCATTCGGCGCGCTGAGCGCGACCCTCGGTGTCGGCGCGCTCGTGTTCGGCATCATCAACACCGCCGACGCCGGCTGGAACTCGCCGGTTACGGTCACGGCCGTCAGCGCCGGCGTCGTGCTCCTGGTCGCGTTCGTGCTGATCGAACGCACGGCGGCCCAGCCCATCATGCCACTGCGCCTGTTCCGGAGCCGCCGCCGCACCGGCGCCTACGTCGCCCGCTTCCTGTATCTGGGGGCGATGATCGGCTTCTTCTTCTTCACCACCCAGTTCATGCAGGAAGTACTCGGCTTCGACCCCCTGCAGGCCGGTCTCGGATTCCTGCCCATGACGGCAGTGAACTTCGCCGTCGCGATGAGCATCCCCCGGCTCATGGGCAAGATGCCGGGCTCGGTCCCGCTCCTGGCCGGGATACTGCTCACCCTCGCCGGGATGTTCTGGCTCAGCCGGGTCGGCACCGACTCCAGCTACCTGACCGCGGTAGCCCTGCCGATGATCCTCATCGGGGCAGGGCAGGGCCTCGCGTTTGCGCCCCTGACCTCCTTCGGCATCACAGGAGCCCCAGCGTCCGACGCCGGCGCCGCATCGGGGCTGGTGAACACCTTCCACCAGGTCGGCACCTGCCTCGGGCTCGGCATCGCGGTCGCCGCCGCAGCCACCGTCCCGGCGGCGGGCTTCGCCGTCGCGCACCTGGCCGCCCAAGTCAGCACCGCACTCACCACCGGCAGCATCCTCCTGCTCCTGGCCCTGGCCGTCACCGCGGCCCTCATCCTGCCCGCCGACCTCGCAGGCCGCCGCACCAGAACACTTCCAGCGGCGCAGCCCATGGCCCTGGCCGAGACCACGCACTGACCCATCAACCCCGCACTTCAACGGGGTACTGACATGCACTCCCACAAGGTCCGTGACCGGTGTTGACTGGAAACTGGCCGACTACCCAGTAAGGAATCCCAACATGCGAGCAACACTGATGTATGGCGCCGGAGACGTACGCGTCGAAACCGTCCCCAACCCCACCATCCAGGAGCCCACCGACGCCATCGTGCGCATCGTCGCCGGCTGCATCTGCGGCAGCGACCTGTGGCCCTACGCCTCCAGGCCGGACTCGGCCGAAGGATCCCGCATGGGCCACGAGTTCGTCGGCATCGTCGAGGAACTCGGCTCCGGGGTGACCGGCCTGGCGATCGGTGATTTTGTCATTGCACCGTTCGTCGCCTCCGACGGCACCTGCGACTTCTGCAAGGAAGGCCTGCAGACATCCTGCCGCCACGGCGCCCACTGGGGCGGGCACGACGACGGCGGCCAGGGCGAATTCGCCCGGGTCCCCCAGGCAGCGGGCACCCTCGTCGTCGTCCCCTCCGGCTTCGATGAGAAGCTGATCCCGTCACTGCTGAGCCTCTCCGATGTCATGTCAACCGGATACCACGCGGCCAAGAAGGCCGGAATCCAGCCGGGCGAGACAGTCACCGTGATCGGCGACGGCGCAGTCGGCCTCTGCGCAGTTCTCTCCGCCAAGCTCATGGGCGCCTCGCGCATCATCCTCATGGGCCGGCACGAGGCCCGCACCGAACTCGGCCGCGAATTCGGTGCGACCGACGTCGTCGCCGAACGCGGCGAAGAGGGCATCGCCAAGGTCAAGGAACTCACCAACGGCGACGGAACCCACGCCGTCCTCGAAGCCGTCGGCCTCAAACCGGCGATCGAGATGGCAATCGGCGTCGTCCGTGACGGCGGCGTCATCAGCCGCGTCGGTGCCCCTCAGTTCTCCGAGGTACCGCTCGGCTTCCCCGAGTTCATGCGCAACATCACACTCACCGGTGGCGTCGCACCCGCAAGGGCATACATCGAGGAACTGCTGCCGCTCGTGCTCGACGGCACCATCAACCCCGGCAAGGTCTTCGATCGCACCATCGGCATGGACGACGTTCCTGCCGGCTACAAGGCCATGGCCGACCGCGAAGCGCTCAAAGTACTCATCCGCCCCTAACGACAACAATGCCGCCCCCCGGGGTCTGGGTCTCTTCCGAAGTGCTACGGAGCACACGACGGCGGCCGTCTAGGCCGCACTGGCGGCCGGAGCGCTTTGCCGTGGTCATCCCCGAAGCCTGAGACCCCCAAAAACCTAAGACAAAGAGAAGGAACCAGCATGGAATACCGATCCCTTGGCCGCACGGGTGTGCACCTCAGCCCCTTATGCCTCGGTGCGATGATGTTCGGCCCCTGGGGCAACAACGACATCGCCGACTCCACCCGCATCATCCACCGGGCCCTCGACGCCGGCATCAACGTCATCGACACCGCAGACGTCTACTCCGGCGGAGCATCCGAGGAAATCCTCGGGCAAGCACTAGCGGGACGGCGGGACGAAGTGTTCCTCGCCACCAAGTTCTTCATGCCCATGAACGAAGACGATCCCAACCAGCGCGGCGGCTCCCGCCGCTGGATCATCCGGGCGGTCGAAAACTCCCTCCGCCGCCTGGACACCGACTACATCGACCTCTACCAAGTCCACCGGCCCAGCCCCGACACCGACGTCGAAGAAACCCTCGGCGCCCTCACCGACCTCGTCCGCCAAGGCAAAGTCCGCTACATCGGCTCCTCCTCCTACTCCGGATCCCAGATCGTCGAAGCCCAGTGGGCATCCCGGGAACGGAACCTGGAACGGTTCGTCACCGAACAGCCGCCGTATTCGATCCTGGTCCGCGGCATCGAAGAAGACATCCTCCCCACGGTCCAACGCCACGGCATGGGCACCCTCACCTACAGCCCGCTCAGCGGCGGCTGGCTCTCCGGACGCTGGCGCAAAGACTCCGCGTCCGCACCCACCTCTGCAGCCCGCCCTAGCGCCCGGTTCGACATGAGCAGCCCGGCCAACCAACGAAAACTCGACATCGTCGAAGACTTGGCCCAGCTCGCCGAACAAACCGGCCTGACCCTCATCGAGCTGGCCATCGCGTTCGTGATCAACCACCCCGGCGTCACCGCCGCCATCGTCGGACCACGCACCATGGAACAACTCGAGTCCTACCTGCCCGCCGCGGACATCACCCTGAGCACAGACGTACTGGACCGCATCGACCAACTCGTCGCACCCGGTGTCACCGTCAACCCCGACGACAACAGCTACGGAACCCACGAACTCACACCTATGGCCCGACGACGATGACAGACATAACCGCGGAGGCGGAGCTAAAAATGCTCCATGAATCCCTGTGCGAGGCGATGGCGGCCGGAGACCTGGCCGAACTGGACAGCATCCTCGCCGAAGACTTCACCCTTAAGCACATGACCGGATACGTGCAGTCAAAGGCGGAATGGCTTGAGGCGATTGGGTCCGGCGAGATGCGGTACCACCGGATGGACACGGTCGAGGCCACCCTCAGCACCGAGGGGACCATGCCCGCGCTGACCGCCAGAACCCTTACCGACGCCACGATCTGGGGTTCCAGGGCCACCTGGCGCCTGACGCTGCGCTCCTGGTTCGAGCCCCGCGGAGACGATTGGGTCATAGCCCGCACAGTCGCATCAACATGGTGAATCACACACAGACTGCCCTTTTGTCGGAAGCAAGCAACGCACCGGACGAAAGGAATGGCTACGGAGGGCCCGAAGACAGTTGTGCTCCTTGGAATAACCGATCCTCAAGAAACGCCAGAAAACGGAGAGATATCTAATGCGAGCAACCTTTATGTATGCAGCCGGAGACGTGCGCGTGGAGAACGTGCCCGACCCCGTCCTGCAGGCCCCGACCGATGCGCTGGTGCGCATTGTCCGTTCGTGCGTCTGCGGCTCCGACCTGCACCCGTATCACAGCATGCCAAAGTCCCATCAAGGATCACCCATGGGTCATGAGTTCATCGGCGTCGTCGAGGAAACCGGCAAAGACGTTTCCTCCCTGAAGAAGGGCGACTTTGTCATAGCCCCCTTCGCATGGTCCGACGTCACCTGCGACTTCTGCCGCGAAGGGCTGCAGACCTCCTGCCGCCACGGCGGGTTCTGGGCCTCCGGCGGGATCGGCGGCGCACAGGCCGAAGCCGTCCGGGTCCCCTTCGCCGACGGCACCCTGGTGAAGGCCCCGGTCGGCGAGGACAGCGAGCTGCTGCCATCACTGCTGACCCTGTCGGACGTCTACGGCACCGGCTACCATGCAGCCATCAGGGCAGGCGTCAACCCCCGCACCACTGTCACAGTCATCGGTGATGGCGCCGTGGGGCTTATGGCCGTGCTGTCCGCCAAGCAACTGGGCGCAGAACAGATCATCCTCATGGGACGACACAAAGGACGCACCGATCTGGGCATCGAATACGGCGCCACCGACGTCGTCGCCGAACGCGGCGAAGAAGGCATCGCCAGGGTGCGTGAACTCGCAGGCGGCGACGGTACCCACACGGTGCTCGAGTGCGTCGGGCACCGGCCGGCGTACGACCAAGCACTCGGCACAGTCCGTCCCGGCGGCGTCATCAGCCGCGTCGGCGTGCCGCAGTACGAGGATGCCCCGATCGGCTTCGGCTCCATGTTCGGACCCAACGTCACCCTCACCGGCGGACCAGCCCCCGTTCGCGCCTACATCGACACGCTGCTACCTGGTGTACTAGACGGAACAGTCAACCCCGGCAAGGTCTTCGACCGCACCATCAGCCTCGACGAGGTGCCGGACGGTTACCGCGCCATGGACTCCCGCGAATCCCTCAAGGTCCTCATCCGGCCGTAACACACACCATCGCGCCAATCACGCCAATCACGCCAATCACGCACGGATTGAACTCACCGACGAGCAGGCCAAACGGCACGAAAAGCCATACACGCTCAGGATGCCGACCGGACACTGACTCACTCACGGAAGGAAAAACAATATGACTGACCAGCCCAAGCAAATCGGAGGTGGCCGGAAGATGTTCGGTGACTTCGCCCCCAAGCTCGCCGAACTCACCGACGACGTGCTCTTCGAGGACGTCTGGAACCGGCCCGAACTGAGCGCACGCGACCGCAGCCTCATCACCGTGGCTGTGCTCACCGCCGGAGGGAATACCGGGCAACTGGGATTCCACCTCGGCCGCGCCCTCGAGAACGGTGTGACCCAGGAGGAGCTCATCGAAGCCATCACCCACGTTACGTTCTACGCAGGCTGGCCTAAGGGCATGTCTGCGATGGGCGTCGCCAAGCAACTCTTCACAGACAACAAGTAAGGACGTCCATGAACATCGAACCCCCCGTGTCGACCACCAAGAACCCGGCCGCCCAGTTCGCCGGCGACGTCTGGCTCGACCCGATCGCACTGCCACATGAAAGCGACCAGACGATGGTCGTAGCGACCGTCCGGTTCGCGCCCGGTGCCCGCACTGCCTGGCACTCCCACGAGCACGGCCAATATCTCCGCGTCACTCAGGGCGTCGGCCGTTTCGGTACCCGGGACGGCAAGATCATCGAGGTCCACCCCGGCCAAACGCTCTACACCCCGCCCGGTGAGGAGCACTGGCACGCCGCCGCCCCCGGCTGCTTCATGGAACACATCGCCATGCTCCAAAACGGCGAAGACCCATCCAAGACCACCACGTGGGCCGAGCACATCACCGACGACGAATACAACGGCCGCTGACCACCGGAGGCAATTTCATCAGCCCCCGACGTCGAAGAGGTGCGTTCCCATGGAATTCGGTTGATTATTCCTTCAGGTGATGGCGGGGGCGTGCCTTCATTCAGGGACGCCCCCGAGTTCCTTCTGCCGATCCGCCCCCGCGGTCCCATGAGCTGGTGGCGGGGCAGTGGTTGATCGAAGCACCAGCCGGGGCGTGACCAGGGTGGATACGGGCCCGGTTCTGCCCTTGATGCGCTCGAGGAGCAGTTTTGCGGCCAGAGACCCCATTTCGGTGCCGGCCTGGTCGATGGTGGTCAGGGAGAGCGGATGCATTGATGACATGGGTATGTTGTCGTAGCCCACTATTGAGATATCGCCCGGAACACTCCAGTTGGCGCGGGAGAAAACCTCCATTGCCCCCAGCGCCGGCATGTCGGATCCTGCATGGATGGCGGTGGGTGCCTGCGGGTAGTCGAGGATCAATTCCGCTGCCCGCTGGCCTCCTTCCCGGCTCCATCTGGCCTCAATAACGTCGATGTCGTCTTGAAGTCCGTTCCGGACCATCGCTTCGATGTAGCCCTGGGCCCGGACTTCCTGCGGCATGCCCGGCTGGTTCTTCTCGTCCCCGACGTGTTTCAGGTGGGCGATCTTGCGGTGGCCGAGGGAAACCAGATGGTCCACGATGAGCCCGCTGCCGGCGATGTCATCACTGGCCACCGTGTCGTAGTTCCTGCCAGGACCATGGCGCCCGAGGACGACAGTGGGTGTTGTCCTGCCGACTTCCTCAAGCCACTCTGCCGGGCCGAAAGGGGCAATGAGGACCAGGCCGTCCATGCGGCGGTCCACCATGGCCTCGATCAACCGTCGCTGGGCGTCGAGTCCGGACCTGGCCTGGCCGATGAAGACCTGGTATCCCTGCGCTTCGGCGGTATCGCGGATGCCGTCAATGAGCACGCTGAAGAAGGTGTTGCGCAGGTCCACGAGAAATACTCCGAGGGTGTAGCCGCGCCCGCGCATTCCCCGGGCCATTGCGGAAGGGCGATAGCCCAAGGCCTCCATCGCGGCCTCGACCTTGGCACGCATCGCGTCGCTGAGACCGTATCCATCATTAAGGACCTTTGAGACCGCAGCCTGCGACACCCCGGCGTGCCGGGCGACGTCGGCAATTGTCGCCCGCTTCCCTTGCTCAGCCATCAGGCCCTCCCTCCCAAATGCCACGCCGCCCCCTTGGGGAGCAGATCAACCGGCGTCTTCATGCTATCCCTTGGCAAGCGATGTGATTTGCCCTACAGTGTTAATCGTAAATCGATTTACAACCCATATCAATCATCCGCGGGGAGCAGATTCCCCTGGCGGATTGTAACGTTTCACAAACCGAGTGTTTGTGCTTTACGAGGAGGTAAAGATGGTGGCCATTGCTCGCAGGCCGCGTTGGGCCGTACTAGCGGGAAGCGCCGCGGCCTTGGCCCTTGCGCTGACCGGATGCTCGGGCACTACGGGCTCGGGAGGGGCCCAGACCACACTGACGTTCCTCGTGGACAACGCGGACACGACCGTAGCCATGGCGGATCAAGTGGCGAGCGATTTCAACGCCGCGAATCCGGACATCAAAGTCGAGGTGGAAACCCGTCCACAGGGCGGCGACGGCGACAACATCGTCAAGACCCGGCTGTCCACCGGAGACATGTCCGATGTCTTCGCCTACAACTCCGGTTCGCTGTTCCAGCAGCTCGGGCCGGCACAGAACCTGCTCCCGGTGACCAACGAACCCTACATGTCGGATGTGTCCCCGTCGTTCCTGCCGGTGGTTTCCGCCGGAAAGGAAGCCTACGGTGTTCCCTTCAGCACCGGATCCGCCGGCGCGGTGCTCTACAACAAAAAGGTCTACCAGAAGCTTGGCCTCTCGGTTCCTACGACGTGGTCCGAGTTCATGGCCAACAGCCGCAAGATCAAGGATGCCGGCATCGATCCGATCATCCAGACCTACAAGACCACCTGGACGTCCCAGCTCTTCGTCCTGGGCGATTTCGCCAACGTTGCCGCGGCCGATCCGACGTTTGCCGCGGACTACACCGCGAACAAGGCCAAATACGCCACGACCCCGGCCGCGATCAAAGGCTTCGAGCACCAGGAGGAGGCGGCCAAAGCCGGTTTCTTCAACAAGGACTACGCCTCGGCAACCTACCAGCAAGGCCTGGACAAGCTGGCCAGCGGTGAAGGCGCCCAGTATCCGATCCTGACCGGCGCGATTGCCGCCCTCAAGTCCACGCATCCGGAGAACATCGCCGACATCGGCCTCTTCCCCTTGCCCGGAGACGACGCGGCAAAGAACCCCTTGACCGTCTGGCTTCCCGGCGGCGCCTACATTCCCAAGACGACCCAGCACCCCGCCGAGGCCAAAAAGTTCCAGGCCTTCCTCGCCAGCAAAGCCGGTTGCGCGTCCCAGGCCAAGGGCGCAGCACCCAACGGGCCGTACCTGGTCAAAGACTGCCAGCTCCCCACCGATATCGCCCCGGCAGTGAAGGACATGCTCACCTACTTCAACGACCCGGCCAAGAACAGCCCCGCCCTGGAATTCCTCTCCCCCGTGAAGGGACCGTCCCTGCAACAGATCACCGTGGAAGTGGGTTCGGGCATCCGCTCCGCGCAGGACGCGGCAGCACGCCACGACGACGATGTGAAAAAGCAGGCGCAGCAGCTGAACCTACCCGGCTGGAACTAACCCAAGCAACAACCGCCATCCGGGCCGGAAGGCCGGCCCGGACGGACCTTGGAGACACTGACATGACACTGAACACCACAGCGACCGCACCCGCTGCCAGCAGCCGCCAGGTCACGGAACCGGCCAAACGCCGCAAGGCGAGATCGTCCTACCCGTACTGGTTCTACCTGCCTGCCGCCGTCATCTACACCGGGTTGTTCCTGGTGCCGACGTTCGCGTCCTTCTTCTTCAGCCTGACCCGCTGGAACTTCAACAGCTTCACCTTCATCGGCCTGGACAACTTCGTCCAGTTCTTCAATGAACCCTCACTGCTGAAGGGGTTGACCAACACCTTCATCTACGGCGTTGTCACCGCCGTCCTCAAGGTTGTCCTGGGCATGCTGCTGGGTGTCTTCCTGACCTCCCGCATCATCGCCCGCGGCTACCTCAGGTCGATCATCTTCTTCCCCGTCCTCCTGAGCAGCATCGGCGTCGGCATTGTCTTCACCGTTCTCCTGGATCCGTCCACCGGGATGATCAACAAGGCGCTGGCTGCCATCGGGATCGAGGGACCTTCCTGGCTCACCGACCCCGCCTGGGCACTCCTGTCCGTGGCTTTCGTCGATGTGTGGAAAGGGGTCGGACTCGCCGCGGTGATTTTCATCGCGGGAATCGTCTCCATCCCCCAGGAATACTTCGAAGCGGCCAAGGTTGACGGTGCAAGTTCCTTCAAGTGCTTCTGGAACATCACCCTTCCGCTGGCCCGGCCAGCCACGGCCACCGTCATCATCCTGTCCCTGATCGGCGGACTGCGGTCCTTCGACCTGATCTGGGTCATGACACAGGGCGGCCCCGGCTTCACCTCGGACGTCATCGCGTCCGTGATCTACAAGCAGTACCAGGCCGGCTTCTACGGCCTTTCCACCGCAGGCAACGTCGTCCTCTTCCTCATCGTCACCGCGATCGTCGTCCCGCTTTCCATGCTCCTGAACCGCAAGGAGGTCGAACAGTGACCGCCGCACTCAAGCGATACGGCCTCGGGCTGATCGCCATCGCCATCACTTTCGTCGTTTTCGTCGTCCCCCTGATCTTCATGGTGCTCACCGCCGTGAAAGACCGCCGGGAATCGGCAAAGCTGGAATTCTCCTGGCCAAGCAACTTCGCTTTCCTCCAGAACTTCCAGGAAGTCCTGGCCAAGCGCAACTTCATGCTGGTCACCGCGTTCATCAACAGCACCATCCTGACCGTGGCCAGCGTGAGTATCCTGGTCATCCTTGCCGCCATGGTGGCATGGATCCTGCAACGCCGGCGCAGCCGCTGGAACGGGGTCGCCAACTTCCTGATCCTCTCCGGGCTGATCATCCCTCCCGCAGTTGTCCCCACGATCTGGGTGCTGCAAAGCATGGGCCTCTTCAAGACCCTCCCCGGGCTGATCCTCGTGGAGGTCGCCTTCGGCCTGTCCTTCTGCATCATGCTCTTCAGGGCCTTCATCGCCAGCATCCCCCGGGAGCTTGACGAGGCCGCCGTCATCGACGGATGCGGACCAATACGGCTCTTCTTCCGGGTCATCTTCCCGCTGCTGCGCTCAGTGATCGTGACCGTGATAGTGGTCCAGTCCGTGCACATCTTCAACGACTTCCAGAACCCGCTGTACTTCCTCCCGGGAGATGCGAACGCCACCGTCCAGCTCACGTTGTTCAACTTCCAAAGCCAGTTCACCACCAGCTACAACCTGCTCTTCATGAACATCCTGCTCATCACGATCCCGCCGTTCATCATGTACCTGTTCTTCAACCGGCAAATCGTCGCAGGCATGACCGCCGGGGCCGTCAAGGGCTGACGCCCGCAACACACCGCAGACCCTCCCCGGGACCGGCAGCCGCCGCCAACCAGCCAGAGCCCATCCTCCCGGACGCCTGAAACCGCGTCCTCCCCGACCAAGGAGACCTCAGTCATGCCTGCCCTCACCCACCCGGTGACCTTCGAACACCTGAGGGAACCACTCGGAATCGGTACCGGGACACCCCGGATCTCCTGGAAGACCAGCGCCGAGCCCGGCTGGGTCCAGCAGGCCTACCAGTTCACCGTGACGACCGAAAGCGGCACGTGGACGAGCGAACGCATCGAGTCACCGGAATCGGTCCTCGTGCCGTGGCCGGCTTCCCCTCTGGCGTCTTCCCAAAGGGCCGAAGTCAGTGTCCGCTTGTGGGGCACGAGCCAGGAGGACCCCGGCCCATGGAGTCCGGCCTCGGTGGTAGAGACCGGCCTGTTGGATCCTGCAGACTGGACCGCCGTCGCGATCGCACCGGGCTGGGAAGAGGACCCCGACACGAACCGGCGGCCTCCCCTGCTTCGACGGAGCTTTTCACTCCCCCGCCCGGTGGCCTCGGCCCGGTTGCATGTGACAGCCCACGGCCTGTACGAGGTGGAGATCAACGGCAACCGGATCGGCAACGATGCCATGTCCCCCGGCTGGACCGTCTACGGCAGTCGACTCCGGTACTACACCTACGACGTCACCGGACACCTGCACAAAGGTGACAACGCAGTCGGTGCATGGCTTGCCGACGGGTGGTACCGGGGGCGGATCGGATTCGACGGCGGGCACCGGAACCTCTACGGGGACAAAGTGGCGCTCCTGGCCCAGCTGCACATCACCTACGACGACGGATCGACCAGTGTCGTGGGGACGGACAGCAACTGGAAAGCCGCCGCCGGGCCCATTCTCTTCACCGGCATCTACGAGGGTGAAAACTACGACGCCCGGCAGCTGCCGGCGGGCTGGAACCAGCCAGGATTCGACGACGACGGCTGGCACCCGGTAACGGAAGTGCCACGGGATCCGCGAACCCTTGTCGCTCCCGAAGGACCGCCAGTACGCTGCACCGGCGAACTACGACCGGTGAGCGTCTCGACGTCGCCATCAGGCAAACTCCTGCTCGACTTCGGCCAGAACGTCGTCGGCCGGCTCCGGATCACGGTCAGCGGCGAACAAGGTTCAACAATGACGCTCCGCCACGCCGAAGTCGTGCAGGACGGTGAAATCTACACCCGCCCGCTACGGCTCGCGAAAGCAACAGACACCTACACCCTGGCCGGCGGCGGCGAGGAAACATGGGAGCCCCGGTTCACCCTGCACGGCTTCCGCTACGCCGAGGTCAGCGGCTGGAGCGGCGGCGACCCGGCCGAAAACATCGTGGCCCGGGTCTACCACACCGACATGGAACGCACGGGCTGGTTCGAATGCTCGAACCCCGACGTCAACCGCCTCCACGAAAACGTGCTGTGGAGCATGAAAGGCAACTTCGTCGACATCCCCACCGACTGCCCCCAGCGCGACGAGCGCCTCGGCTGGACCGGCGACCTTCAGGTCTTTGCCCCGACGGCCAGCTTCCTCTACGATTGCTCCGGCATGCTCTCCTCCTGGCTCAAAGACGTCGCCGCGGAGCAGCTGCCCGACGGAACCGTGCCGTGGTACGTGCCGGTCATTCCCGGCGGGAACTTCTGGACACCGGTGCGCCCGGGCGCGATCTGGGGAGACGTGGCGGTCCTCACTCCATGGACCCTGTACCAACGCTTCAACGACCCGGAAATCCTTGCCCAGCAATACCAAAGCGCCAAAGCCTGGGTGGACCTGGTGGACCGCCTGGCCGGAAGCGATCACCTCTGGAACAACGGGATGCAGCTCGGCGACTGGCTGGATCCCAGTGCCCCGCCCGAAAAGCCCATGCAGGCCATGACGGACCCCTACCTGGTCGCCACAGCGTACTTTGCCTGGTCGGCGCTGCACCTGGCCAAATCCGCGGCCGTCCTGGGAAAGTCCGAGGATGAACTGCACTACCTGCAGCTCTCGCGGAACATCGCCAACGCCTTCGCACGCGAATACATCCACCACGATGGCCGCATGGCCAGCGACACCCAGACAGCCTACGCCCTGGCCATCGCGTTCGACCTCTTCCCGGACGGCAAGACCCAAGAACGGGCAGGCCACCGCCTGGCCCGGCTCGTCCGGGCTGCGCGGAACCGCATCGCCACCGGCTTCGCCGGCACGCCCGTGGTCACCGACGCCCTCACCGCCGTCGGCGAACTCGACGCCGCTTACGACCTCCTTCTTGAAAAGGGCTGCCCGTCCTGGCTCTACGCCGTCACACAAGGAGGCACCACGATCTGGGAACGATGGGACTCCATGCTCCCCGACGGGACCGTCAATCCAGGCGACATGACCTCCTTCAACCACTACGCCCTCGGCGCCGTGGCCGACTGGATGCACCGCACCGTAGCCGGCCTCTCGCCGCTGGAACCTGGCTACCGACGGTTCCTCGTCCGGCCACAGCCCGGCGGCGGCCTCACCTTCGCCTCCGCCCGCCATGAGACTCCCTACGGAACGGCGTCCATCGCCTGGCGCCGGACAGACGCCGGTCACAGCTATTCGATCCAGGTGCCCACCGGAACAACCGCCCGGATCGAACTGCCCGGACGCGAGCCACTGGACGTCGGCTCCGGCAGCCACGACTACCTCCTCGAGAACGTGTCCCCACACCTGGAAACCCGCCACCACCAGCTTCGCGCACGTCGATTTTGAAAGGCAGACCCGCGCCCGTGAACTCACCAACCATTCCGCTCGACGCCGCGACACCATACAAGGACCCGGCCCTTTCCGTTCCCGAAAGAGTCGAGGACCTTCTGGCCCGGATGACGCTCGCTGAGAAAGTCGGACAGATGCTCCAGCTTGACGCCCGCGGCGACGTCGAAGAACTCGTCCTCGACAAGCTGGCGGGATCCCTGCTGCACGCCTCCCCACAGGCGATGATCGATACCCGGGCCCTGGTCGCCAGGACCCGCCTGCAAATCCCGCTCCTGATGGCCGATGACTGCATCCACGGTCATTCCTTCTGGCCCGGCGCCACCATCTTCCCGTCCCAGCTGGGCATGGCCTGTACCTGGGATCCGGACCTCGTCGAACGCGGGGCCAGGGCCGCCGCCGTCGAAATCGCTGCCACCGGGCTGCACTGGACCTTCTCCCCTGTGCTGTGCATCAGCCGGGACCTGCGCTGGGGCCGCGTCAACGAAACCTTCGGAGAAGACCCGCACCTCATCGGCGAACTCGGGACCGCGATGATCCGCGGCTATCAGGGCGACGGGCTGACCGACCCCACCGCCGTGCTTGCAACCGCCAAGCATTTTGCGGGCTACTCCGAAACCCAGGGCGGCAGGGACGCCAGCGAGGCCGATCTGAGCCAGCGGAAACTACGGTCCTGGTTCCTGCCACCGTTCGAGAAAGCCGTCCAGGCGGGCTGCCGGACGTTCATGCTCGGCTACCAGGCCATCGACGGCGTCCCCGTCACCGCCAACCGCTGGCTGCTCAACGACGTCCTCAAGGAAGAATGGGGCTTCACCGGAACGCTCGTCACGGACTGGGACAACGTCGGCCGCATGGTCTGGGAACAAAAAGTCTTCGCCACCGATGCCGAAGCCGCCACCGTCGCGGTCGACGCCGGCAACGACCTGGTCATGAGCACACCCCAGTTCTTCACCGCCGCCCAGGAAGCCGTCGCCGACGGCCGGCTGAGCGAAACCCTCATCGACAACGCCGTGCGCCGCATCCTCACACTGAAATTCGAACTCGGCCTCTTCGAAGACCCCCGCTCCCCCGACCCCGCCCGGCAGGCCGCCGTCGTCGGATGCCCCGAACACACCAGACTCAACACCGAAATGGCCCGCCGCTCCCTCGTGCTCCTCCGCAACGACGGCACCCTCCCGCTCGACGGCGGACTCACCGCCGGGCCTGACGGCCGCGCAGCCACGGAACGCCCCCGCACGATCGCCGTCGTGGGACCCAACGCCGACGATCCCCACGCCCAACTCGGCGACTGGGCCGGGAACTCCGGACAGGTCGGCTGGATGCCCGACGGCCACCCCCGCCATCTCGTCACGACGGTGCTCGACGGAGTCCGCCGCTTCGCCCCGGCCATCTGGACCATCACCCACGCCCGCGGCGCCGACATCGGGTCCCTGGCACCGGACCCGGAAGGCGACACCCTCCCCGACGGTCAGCCGCGACCCAGACAGTTCCGGCCGGCAGCGATCGATGAAGCAATGATCCAGGACGCCGTGAGCGCAGCGCGCGCCGCCGACTGGGCCATCGCCTTCGTCGGAGACACCATCGCGCTCACCGGCGAAAGACGCTCCACCGCCACCTTGGAACTCCAAGGCGCCCAGACCGCACTCATCGAAAGACTCATCGAAACCGGGACACCCGTGATCGTGGTCCTCATCCAGTCCAAACCCTCCGTCCTGCCCGACTCCGTGCTCAACGCTGCGGCCATCATCGAAGCGTTCAACCCCGGAATGCAAGGCGGCCAGGCAATCGCCGAACTCATCCTCGGCCTCATCGAACCCACCGGCAGGCTCCCGATCACCTTCGCCCGCCACGCCGGACAACTCCCCGTCTACTACAACCAGATCCGGGGACAACACGGCACCCGATACGCCGACCTCACCCAGGAACCGCTCTTCGCATTCGGCGAAGGACTCAGCTACACCAACGTGAGCTACTCCAACCTCCGCCTCGACAACCCACGAATCCGCCCCCATGAAACCCTCCACGCGACCGTGACCCTGAGCAACACCGGCAGCCGGCCGGCCACCGAAACCATCCAGGCCTACATCAGCGACACCGTCACCAGCGTCACCTGGGCCGAGAAGGAACTCAAAGCCTTCACCCAGGCAACGATCGCACCCGGTGAATCCGTCGACGTCAGGATCGCAATCCCCGCCTCCGACTGCACGCTCGTCGACGCCGGCGGCCGCCGCATCGTGGAACCCGGCTCATTCGAACTCCTCGTCGGCAGCAGCTCACGTGACCGCGACCTGATCCGGGCATCCTTCACGATCAACGGCTGATACCCGACGTTTGGAGGTCTGGGTAACGGTTGATTCGGGGAATCCTGCGGTTAGGTTGACTACACCGCTACAGATTGCCCTAATGGTTGATCTGTAGCATTGGGTCACTTTCAGTCAGCCGGGACAGACACGCAGCGGCTACTTCCCCGTTGGGCTATCAGACCGGCCACGCCGACATATGGGCACAGAGCCCTCGCAAGCCATGTCGCCCTGAGCTCCTCAAACCATGAAGAAGCAAGAACACAGACCTACCGCCAGCACACCGAAATGAGGCGCCCGGCCACAGCCACCAACAAAAACGGCCTGAAAAACTGATTTGTGTACAGGTCAGAGGGCCTAAGCCCCCTGACCTGCGGAAACACTGTGCCCGAGGTGGGACTCGAACCGGGTTCCGGGCCCCGGAATCACTGGGAAGTCGAGAAAACATAGGCAGTACCGGCCAGTCCCAAGGCAAATGTGTTGACACTGTCAACACCCGCAGATCCGAATCCGTAAGCTTCCCTCATCGGCCGTTCAACAATATGATTCACAACTCGAGGGATAGAGCCTCGCAGTTACGGCACCTTCCCGTGGCGATCGCGATTCGACGCCTCGTCAGCAGGGTGAGCCACCACCGTTTGGGCCTTCCTCGCAACCCCCATCACCCGTCTCTTGCCTTGTCATGGGCCCACTTTCGTGGTGTCATGACACCGCGTAGACTGGGCGGTAAAGGTCAAGCCCTCTGAAAGGAGCGCGCCATGTCGGCAGGGACACCACGGCACACGATCCGTATCAGCGATGACCTGTGGAACGAAGCCCACCGCAAAGCAGTGCGGGAAGGCACTTCGGTGTCTGAACTCATCCGCACCCGGCTCCACGAGTACGTTACAGCCCCGGCCGAGCACCGGCACACGATCGCCGACTCCCTCGTGTACCTGGTCCCGCACGCTTTCAACGACCTGCACGGCCCAGCCACCGGAACCGCGGATCTCCCCCTGCACCTGGACTGGGGACCGGAAAGAACCTACAACGTAGACGACGACGGCAGCTGCTCGGTGCTGTACCAACTCACCCTTCAGAATTCCGGGACCATCGAGGAAATCTGCAGCATCGTCAACGCAGGACGGCTGACCGCCTTGTGGCCGACCATGATCCTGCCCGCACGCTGCAGACAGCTCTGGGAAACCAACTTCCCCCAGCTCCCCGCCATCCGCGAAGCGAAGGAACACCCGTCATGGACCACTCTCAGCGCCTAGCAGCCAAAATCGCCCTCGAAGTCCTGGCAGCCGACGGCTTCATCCTCGCCGGCGGCCAGGCCCTCATCGAACACGGCATCACCGACCGCCTCTCGGACGACATCGACCTCTTCGCCCTCCACCGACGCCACACCCCGGCAACCTTCGCCGCATCAGTACAGAAAATAACAACCGCCCTCGAAGCCGCCGGATACACCGTCCAGATCACCCGACAATACGAGGAATTCGCCAGCGTCACCGTAGGACACAACGAAGAAGCCGTCGTCATCGACCTCGGACTGGACTGGTGGGAGAACTCACCCGCCATCATCGACATCGGACCCATCCTCTCCCTGAAAGACTCCGTCGCATCCAAACTGCTCGCCGTCTACTCACGCGGATACGCCCGCGACTACCTCGACGCCTACTCCATCATCACCAGCCACCGCTTCACCCACCAACAACTGATCACCCTCTGCCAACGCCGCGACCCGACCCTGGACCTGCCAACATTCGCCGCCGCCATCGCCAGGCACCGGACACTCCCAACCACCGAATTCACCAAATACGGCCTCCACCCCGGCGAACTCCCCGCCCTCAGCACCACCCTCCTGGACTTCACCGAAACAATCCACAAAGCCAGCCACAGCCCCGTCCGAACCGGTGGCACCGCCGGCCCCAAGCCCACCAGTCAACAGAGACCCGGCCCCGAACGGCTCTAAGAGCCAGTCCGCGTAGGCACCGCGGAGTCCAACCTGTCCCCAAGCAAGGTCGGACGACCAGCAGTAGCGCCAAATATCGATCTGCTAGCACAGAGAAGCAACGCGGCTTTCGATAGGTACATCGAGGAAAACGCCGACTCTCTAACATTCTGTATTCACCTCGCCAGCCGTACAGGTGAACTTCTGGATCCAGCAGCAGCCGGCCCTATCGCAGCGGAAATAGCCGCATACATCCGCGCACTCTCCAACGAAAACGGGAACGCGGAAATCCACGTTCTGTTGCGTTACCCCTTCCCTCTGGCCGTCCTAATCGGACGAGTGACGAAGACCCTCAGATGTGTTCTTTACGGGTGGGACGATTCGGAGCCGCCCACGAGCAATGACTTTCGCCCTCGTTACGTCCCGCCCTCCGCATCCGAGCTTCCGCGCAGAACGGAGTCATCGAAGAAGTCGTCCTAGGTTCAGATCCTTTCTCCGTCTCTGGCCGGCGAAACGGATCTCTGGCAGGATTCGACTAGCGTCCTTCCTAACAATGGGAGGCCTGCAGCGCACGGAAAAGGGGAAGTCCGTTGGAAGGTGGCCAGGCTTCGCAGGGTGTCCCACGGGAGTCCGGGCCAGTCCGTGCCGATCTCAAGGGCAGGACCGCCGGTCATGCCGTCATCGAGAGACTCCTGCAGGAGCAGGCAAGTGTTCCCGGTCGTACCTTTCTGGGGCGTGTTTTCGGGGCCAGCCCGCTGGGGTCGGACTCCGTGTCCTGGTACCAGGGGGCTGTGGGAGAGATCAACGTCGGACGTATCCTTGAACGTCTGGGACCGGAATGGACCGTGCTGCATGCCGTGCCTGTCGGTGCCGGAGCCTCCGACATCGACCACGTGCTGATCGGCCCGGCCGGGGTGTTCACCCTCAATACCAAGAACCATACGGGCCAGGCCGTCTGGGTTGCCGGACGGACCCTCATGGTCGCCGGCAAGAAGCAACGCCACCTCTACAACGCCGCCCACGAAGCGTCCCGGGCGGCGAACCTGCTCAGCCGGAAAATGGGCGGGCCGGTTCCGGTCACCGGTGTGGTGGTCATCCTTGCACCGAAAAGCCTGACCATAAAAGCCAGCCCCGAGGGCGCCGCCGTCGTCACCGCCACCCGTCTGCTCACCTGGCTCGCCGAGCGACCGCGGGTCCTTGGCCCCGGACAGGTCGGGATGCTCACCGCCGCGGCTTCCCAGCCGCAGACATGGCACCGGAATCCACCGGCGATGACGGATCCTGGCCTGATCCGTCGGGAATTCTCCGCCCTCCGGACGGCGGTAAACAAGGCACGCACGCGTCGGATAACCTGGTTCCTCGCCGTCGTGATCGCGGCCCCCTGGATCCTGTCCACCCTTTTGCGTCACTTCTGAACCCCAGGCCGGCGGGCGTCCCAGCGTCCGGGTTCTGCTCCCACGCGCGACGGCGCCTGACGCCGGCTGTGGGTTGTGCCAGTGTCTGGCGCAAGGTGCTCACGGACAGGGGCGGCTATTTGTACCCTACGGCCACGCCGCCGTGATTCGAGCACGTTCCGCGGCGGACTGCCGA
This sequence comes from Arthrobacter sp. efr-133-R2A-63, assembly GCF_030209795.1. Taxonomy (NCBI): domain Bacteria; kingdom Bacillati; phylum Actinomycetota; class Actinomycetes; order Micrococcales; family Micrococcaceae; genus Arthrobacter; species Arthrobacter sp. efr-133-R2A-63. Next base: position 19,585 of record NZ_JARVRG010000012.1, read on the forward strand.
AGTAGTACAGCGCTCCGTCCTTGAGCAGTGCAGTCGCTCCCCCACCGGGCCCCACGGGCGGGGTCGCCGAGGCAGGTGCCGCCTGCGCTGCCTGAACCAGTGCCGGAACGGAAACCTGCGCCCACGCTTCGCGCGTAGCCCCTACAGAGCTGGTGTTCTGTTAGCTCAACTTTTCCGTCCAGAGGATCTTTCGACCTGACACGAAACGTGTCGCCAGATCACGTGGTCGAGGCTCCTCGGCTGGGTTGGATATAGCTCGGCGACTTTCTCTATTAGCTCTGCCGTCTGCGTGGGTACCGGCCAGGATAAGCAAGTCGTTGAACTTGACTTCCGAGGACTGGATTGGCGTGGCCGGCAACGACTTTGGCCACCTTGTCGCCAGAAACGCCAAACAACGATGGGCTATGTCGAGTTCCATATGAGACAGACGACGTGAAGTGAAGTGCTGACCTGAACGGCGAAAAAACCTAAAAAGAAGCTTTGCACACAGTCAGAGGGCAAAAGGCCCTCTGACTGTGGAAACACTGTGCCCGAGGTGGGACTCGAACCGGGTTCCGGGCCCCGGAATCACTGGGAACACTACCAACACCGACTGCTCATCGGACTTCCGGGCCATCACTTGAACCCCTCCTACCGCACCGAACGCCGCCTGTCGCGAGCCAAGTGGTGGTAATCCCCGAGGTGCCGAGGTGCGCCTACCGCGTGGATGCTCCCGCTCGTGCTGGACGGAAGGGCGCGTTCGACGGGCACCGGGAGTGCCCGTCCCAGGCTAAACCCGTTTCTAAGGTTCTCAGGCGTCGAAGTCGGTGCTGCGGCTGAATGCCTCCCACTTGGAGGTCGAGTCGAGCCGGGCCTGCACGATCTTCTGGTATGCCTCGAACGCGTCGCTGCCCAGCAAGAGAAAAGCCGGGGTGTCCTCGGCCTCGACAGCACGGATAATCGCCTGCGCGGCCCTGGCCGGATCGCCCTTGGCGGGAGAGTTCACGACGGTCTCGATACGCCGAGTCCCGGCAGTCGCGGCGTAGTCGGCGATGACAGTCCTCGACTGGGTGAGGGACCTGCCCGCGAAGTCAGTGGCAAAGCCGCCCGGTTCGACGACCGTCGCGGAAATGCCCAGCGGCTCCAACTCACCCCGGAGCGAGCCCGTCATACCCTCGATGGCGGCCTTGACGGCCGCGTAATAGCCGGAACCGACCGGGGTGTACGTCGCCGCGATTGAGGAGAAATTCACGATGGCCCCGCTGCGGCGGGCACGCATGCCGGGCAGCACCGCCTTGATCATCGCGACCGATCCGAAGAAGTGGGTGTCGAACAGCAGACGGATGTCCGCCTCATCGCCCTCCTCGACAGCGGCGCGATAGCCATAACCGGCATTGTTGATCAGGACGTCCACGCCCCCGAACGTCTTCTCGGCCTCTGCGACTGCGGACCTCACCTGCGCCTGGTCCGTGACATCAAGTGCCGCAGCCAGAACCCGATCGTTGCCCTCCGCGAGGTCTGCGACCTTTTCGCGGTCACGCGCCGTCGCGACAACGTTATGCCCAGCCGCGATAACAGCCTCCGCCAGAGCGCGGCCAATACCCGTCGAGCATCCCGTAATGAGCCAAGTAGTCATTGTCATGTCCTTTCCTTAGGAGTCCGATACCAGTAAATACCTCACCCAAGGAAGCTGGGAGGTACTGACTGAACCCCCTCCGTCCCTGAGCCGGCGCCAGCGCCGAGCAGCGCGCTGGATCTCCAGACGCCCGGAGCCGCTGCGAACCAAAGGGGTCGAAGGCTCACTGACAAGGTGTTAAGTCCGGAAATCCGGGCCAGTTTGGGGGTGTCTGATGGACACTGCCACCAGCCGCCGGGGCTGCGTAGCGTGGTGGATGTGGACAGAAGAGACGAAATCCGTGAATTCCTGATCTCGCGTCGGGCGAAGATCACCCCGGAACAGGCCGGCATCCCCACATACAGAAACCTGCGCCGGGTGCCGGGGCTGCGCCGCGAGGAAGTGGCGCATCTCGCAGGGGTGAGCACGGATTACTACACCCGGCTAGAACGCGGCAGTATCCGCGGCGTCTCTGACACTGTGCTCGAGGCCGTGTCATCGGCCCTTCAGTTGGACGACGCCGAGCGGGCGCACCTGATGGACCTGGCAAGGACGGCCGCCGCGCCGCCGCCCCGGACTCCACGCCGGCCAGCCCAGCAACGGGTCCGGCCCGGCGTGCTGCGCCTGCTGGACGGGATGACCGGAGTGGTCGCCCTCGTGCAGAACGGCCGTTCGGACGTGCTGGCAGCGAACCTGCTGGGACGCGCGCTGTATGGGCCCATGTTCAACTCAGCAGCACAGTTCAGCTCAGCCGAGCAGTTCAACTCAGCTGCACAACTCAGCCCCGCCGGACAGTCGGGACCACGGACGCACGACCGGCTGCCGAACCAGGCGCGCTATCTTTTCCTGGATCCAGGCGCTGGTGACTTCTACCCGGACTGGCGCGCGGTCGCGGCCACCACGGTCGCGATGTTGCGCCTGGAGTCGGGGCGGAATCCCACCGACCGGGCGCTGAACGAGCTGGTCGGAGAACTGACCACCCGCAGCGCGCTGTTCGCGGGCCTGTGGGCCGGGCATGACGTCCGGATCCACACCGCCGGGACCAAGCGCTTCCATCATCCGGTCGCCGGGGACTTGTCCTTGCAATTCGAGACGCTGGACCTTCCGGGTGATGAGGGGCAGACCCTGTTCACCTTTACCGCGGAGCCCGGCTCCGCGTCCGGAAACGCCCTGGCGTTCCTCGCCAGCTGGGCGGCATCGCCGCCCGAAACAACTACCGCCGGCGGACCCGCCGGTGGAACCACCACCCCCGGCATGCGCTCCCCCGCGCAGCCTGGAACACATATCCAGGGAAAGACAGAACCATGACTGAACAGAAAACCAGCCCCGAACAAACCAGAACGGCACAGCAGGAAGAAATGACCGACAAAAAAGTCTGGTTCATCACCGGAGCGGGCCGCGGCATGGGCACCGACATCGCGAACGCGGCCCTGGCCGCCGGCCACGCGGTCGTCGCGACCGGCCGCAACCCGGAAAAAGTCGGCCAGGCCATCGGCGAGAACAAGGACCTTCTGGCCGTCAAGCTCGACGTCACCGACCCCGCCGACGCTACAGCCGCCGTGCAGGCCGCCGTCGACCGCTTCGGCCGGATCGACGTGCTCGTCAACAACGCCGGCAACTTCTACGCCGGATTCTTCGAAGAAATCACCCCGGAAGACTTCCGGGCACAGATCGAAACCACCATGTTCGGGCCCATGAACGTCACCCGCGCCGCCCTGCCGGTCCTGCGCGCCCAGCACTCGGGCCTGGTCATCACGATCTCCTCGACCGCTGGCATCGCCGGTGGGGAATTCCTGACCGCATACGCCGCGTCCAAGTTCGGCCTCGAGGGCTGGGCCGAATCCCTGGCACCCGAAGTCGCACCCTTCGGGATCCGCACCATGCTCGTCGAACCAGGGTTCTTCCGCACCGAACTGCTCACCCCGGAATCCACAAGTTACGCCGAATCCACCATTGCCGACTACGCCGAACGCACCGCACAGACGGTAACGGCGTGGAAGGGCATGAACGGCCTACAGGGCGGAGACCCCGCCAAACTCGCCGACGCCCTCATCCAACTCGCCGAACTGGAGCAGCCACCTCTGCGCTTCGCCGCCGGCGCCGACGCCGTGGAAACCTTCGAACAGCGCGCCAAGGCCCTCCAGGACCAAGCCGACGCTCACCGCGAACTCTCCAGCAACCTCGCACACGACGACGCCTAAGACCAACCCAAGCGGACGACGGCGGCAGGCCCCGCCGTCGTCCGCCCAGAACCGGCACTAAGCCGATGGCCAGGTCGTACGGACCAGCCAACCCGGACCGGCCCCGGAAGAAGAGTCCGGGTCCCACGCACCTGCACTCTGTCGACGGATCGTGCGCCGGCCACAGACACCTTCTGAGACATTCCCGCTGAACCCGGAACGTCCTACGACACCCATGGCCTCGGCCGCAAAGGCACGTCGCCTGCAACAGAGAACTGCATGAAGCGGGAACGGAAAGGGACCAAAATGAGGGCCCAAAAAGCTGCCCGTGCACAAAAGTGTTCACAATCTACACACTCCCTTTGGCCGGACAAACAGGATGAGGGGACACTGCCCGGCTCGCAGAAGCAGCCATTCGAGGAAGATCGTCGAAGAGAATTCGGCTTCGTCATGACGTCACCCCGACACTCGTCCATGAATGAGTGAGGACCAACATTCGGCCACCGAAACAGCCAGATCGGACGGCACATACCCTAGATTCCACCAGGCGGAAGGCCCACCCGCGAGGACCCTGCCCCGCCACCCACACAACCGAACAGGCCACCGGGGCGGCCAGGCTACGGCCCGCGAACCAGCGTCAGAGGGACGCCACAAGCTTTGTACACACGTTAAAGCAAAAACCCCCTCTGACGAGGGGGAATGCTGTGCCCGAGGTGGGACTCGAACCCACACACCTTTCGATACCGCATTTTGAGTGCGGCGCGTCTGCCAATTCCGCCACTCGGGCGCGGAAACACCGAAACAAGACTAACCGACGTCGGGCTCTTCACAGAACTCAACGCTCCCTGTTGCAGTGCGCGAAACTACTCTACATGCAGATACGCTAATTTCCAGAACCGGCTCGGCCGAGCAATAAATCATACGCACGGACCGGGTGCAACTAAGATGGTTGAGAACCCGCCGTACGTCTTGAAGGAGATCCCGTGTCAGAACAGACGGAGTCCAAGCCCGCATCCCAGCCGGCACGCCGAGTAGTTGTCGCAGAGGATGAGACCCTCATCCGCCTGGACATCATCGAGATCTTGAAGGGCGAAGGCTACGACGTTGTCGGCGAGGCCGACAACGGTGAGAAGGCTGTCCAGCTGGCCGAGGAACTGAAGCCGGACCTGGTCCTCATGGACGTCAAGATGCCTGTCATGGACGGCATCTCCGCCGCGGAGAAGATCGTCAAGGCGAGGATCGCCCCCGTGGTCCTCCTGACAGCGTTCAGCCAGAAGGAACTCGTGGAGCGCGCACGCGACGCCGGCGCCATGGCCTACGTCGTCAAGCCCTTCACCCCGGCAGACCTGATCCCGGCCATCGAGATCGCCCTTTCCCGCCACGAAGAGATCAAGGCGCTCGAAAACGAGGTGTCCGACCTTCAGGAGCAGTTCGCCACGCGCAAGCTTGTGGAGCGCGCCAAGAGCCTCCTGACCACGAAGATGGGCCTCACGGAGCCGGAAGCGTTCCGTTGGATCCAGAAGACCTCCATGGACCGTCGCCTGAGCATGCGCGAGGTCGCCGAGACCATCATCAACCAGGTCAACTAGCACTCCCCCGCGAAGGGCGCCGCTTCCACGTGAAGCGGTGCCCTTCGTCGTCTCCGGCCAGCCCCCGACGACGAACAGCACCCGCCGCGGCGGGGAACCACCCAGCCCAAACAAAACAAAACAAAGGAGGCCCCGCCACACGGCGGAGCCTCCCCTGCTAGATCCGAAAAGCTAATCCGAAAAGATCAGGCCTTCGACTTGGCCTTCTTCTTTTCCGGCCACGGTCCGACCTTTTCCTTGCGGGCTGCGGCTTCTTCCACGCGGGACGTGTCCGCGAGGTCTCCCACCTTGTGGACCTTGAGTGAGTTCGTGGAACCGGCCTGTCCGGGAGGGGAACCGGCAGCAATGACCACGAGATCGCCGTTCTCCACGATCTTCATCTCGAGGAGGCTGCGGTCCACCTGGGCCGTCATGGCGTCGGTGTGGCCCACCATGGGGACGAGGACGGGCTGGATGCCCCACGTCAGCGCCAACTGGTTCCAGACGTGCTCCACGGGGGTGAAAGCGAACACCGGCTTGACGGGACGCAGACGGGACAGGCGGCGGGCCGAGTCGCCGGACTGGGTGAAAGTACAGATGTACTTTGCGTCCAGCTGGTCGGCGATTTCGACGGCGGCACGCGTGATGGCGCCACCCCGGGTCTTGGGCTTGGTACCCAGCGGAGGAACGCGTTCGAGGCCGTGCTCTTCAGTGGACTCGATGATGCGGGCCATGGTCTTGACCGTCTCGATCGGGTACTTGCCCACGCTGGTCTCGCCGGAGAGCATGACTGCGTCGGCGCCGTCGAGCACTGCGTTGGCGCAGTCCGAAGCTTCGGCACGGGTCGGTCGCGGGTTGTCGATCATCGATTCAAGGACCTGGGTGGCCACGATGACGGGCTTGGCCCAGCGGCGGGCAAGTTCGATGGCGCGCTTCTGGACGATCGGCACTTCCTCGAGCGGGAGTTCCACGCCGAGGTCGCCACGGGCAACCATGATGGCGTCGAAGGCGTCGATGATTTCGTGGAGCTGGTCCACTGCCTGCGGCTTCTCGATCTTGGCGATCACCGGCACGCGGCGGCCCTCTTCATCCATGATTTCGTGCACGCGTTTGATGTCGGAGGCATCGCGGACGAAGGACAGTGCGACCAGGTCGACACCGCGCTTCATGGCCCAACGGAGATCGTCCTCGTCCTTTTCGCTCAGCGCGGGGACGTTGACGGCAACGCCTGGCAGGTTGATGCCCTTGTTGTTGGAGACCCAGCCGCCGACGGTCACCGTGGCGACCACCTTGACGTCGTCAACCTCGATGGCGCGCAGCGCGACCTTGCCATCGTCGATCAGCAATGCATCGCCGACGTTGACGTCTTCGGTCAGGCTCTTGAGCGTGGTGGAGCAGATGTCCCTGGTACCGGGGACATCCTCGGTGGTGATGGTGAAAGTGTCACCGACGGCGAGCTCGTGGGGGCCGTCGACAAATCGACCCAGGCGGATCTTCGGGCCCTGCAAGTCGGCCATGATGGCAACGGGCTTGTGGAGCTGGGCGGAAGCCTTGCGGACATTCTCGTACGTGTTGTCGTGTACCGAGTAGTCGCCGTGGCTCATGTTCATGCGGGCGACGTCGACGCCGGCTTCCAGCACCGCGAGGGTGTTGTCAAAGCTGGAAATTGCCGGTCCGAACGTTGCCACGATTTTTGCGCGTCTCATATACCTACCCTAGTAGTGTGCTGCAGTTGGAGTTGGGAAAGCGTCGTGCGCCGGTCCTTAGAGGACCGCTATAGCCCGGTCGGTGGGAGCCACCGGCGCGGGGAGAATGGTGCTGCCCATGAGGTACTTGTCGACGGCGGCAGCGCAGGCGCGGCCTTCAGCGATAGCCCAGACAATCAAGGACTGCCCGCGGCCGGCGTCGCCTGCGACGAAAACTCCCTCGGTGTTGGTCATGTAGTACCCATCTCGGGCCACGTTGCCGCGGCCGTCGAATTCTGCGCTGACCTGTTCGGTGATACCGGCAGGTTCCGCGCCCGTGAAGCCGAGCGACAGGAAGACCAGATCGGCCGGAATGACGCGCTCCGTGCCGGCCTTCGGCAGGCGCTTGCCGTCCACGAACTCGGTCTCGGCCACCTTGACCCCTGTGAGCTTGCCGTTTTCGCCGACAAACTCGACGGTCGAGGCGAGGTAGGTGCGTTCGCCTCCCTCTTCGTGCGCGCTGGCAACCTCGAACAGTGTGGGAAACGTCGGCCAAGGCTGGTGGGTGGCACGCTCGAGCGGCGGCTGCTTGCCGATCGCGAGGGTCGTGACGGACGCGGCGCCATGACGGTGTGCCGTGCCGAGGCAGTCGGCGCCGGTGTCTCCGCCGCCGAGGATGATGACGTGCTTGCCCTTGGCATCGATCTGGCCTTCCACGGTTTCACCGGCCACCACGCGGTTGGCGGGCACCAGGTAATCCATGGCGAAGTGGATGCCGTCGAGATCGCGGCCCGGGATGGGAAGGTCGCGCGGAACGGTGGCACCGGTGGCGATCACCACCGAGTCGTAACGGCGGCGCAACTGCTCCCACGTCACGTCGCTTCCGACCGCCACACCCGTGCGGAAGCGGGTGCCCTCGGCCTTCATCTGCTCGACGCGGCGGTCGACCTGTTCCTTCTCCATCTTGAAGTCGGGGATGCCATAGCGCAGCAGTCCCCCGATCTTGTCGTCACGCTCGTAGACGGCCACAGTGTGGCCGACGCGCGTCAGCTGCTGCGCGACCGCAAGTCCCGCCGGGCCGGAGCCGACGACGGCGACCGTCTTGCCGGAGAGGCGCGCCGGCGGAAGCGGTTGGACCCAGCCGTTTTCGAAGGCGTCGTCGATGATCGAAACCTCAACCTGCTTGATGGTCACGGCAGGCTGGTTGATGCCCAGGACACAGGATGCTTCGCACGGTGCAGGACACAAGCGGCCCGTGAACTCCGGGAAGTTGTTCGTGGCGTGCAGGCGCTCGATCGCTTCCTCGCCCTTGCCGCGCCACGTGAGGTCGTTCCACTCCGGGATGAGGTTTCCCAGCGGGCAGCCCTGGTGGCAGAACGGAACCCCGCAATCCATGCAGCGGCCTGCCTGGCTCTTGAGCACGCCCTTGTCCTGGGCTTCGTAGACTTCCTTCCAGTCCATGATGCGGACGGGAACGGGACGGCGTGGCTGCGTCTCGCGCTGCCGGACTTTCAGAAATCCGCGTGGATCAGCCACCGGTTACCTCCAGGATTCGAGACCATACTTCTTCGCCATCGGGATCAAGGCCTTCCTCGATGGCATCGAGACGGGTTTGCAGGACTGCGGCGTAGTCGCGCGGCAGAACCTTGGTGATGCGGGCAGCGGTGTCATCGAAGTTCTCGAGCAAGCGGCCAGCCAGGACGGATTCAGTTTCTTCCAAATGCTTGACCAGGAGGCCGTGCACGATGGTGCGGTCCTCGTCGTCGAGCTCAAGCAACTGCAGTTCGCCGGAATCCAAGGCCTGCTTGTTGACCCTGGCAGGCTGGAGGTCCAGCACGTAGGCGGTGCCACCGGACATGCCGGCACCGAAGTTGCGGCCGGTGCGGCCGATGATCAGCGTCTGGCCGCCCGTCATGTACTCGCAGCCATGGTCACCGATGCCTTCGACGACGGCCGTGGCGCCCGAGTTGCGGACCAGGAAGCGTTCGCCCACCTGGCCGCGCAGGAACATTTCGCCGCTCGTGGCGCCGTAGCCGATCACGTTGCCTGCGATGACGTTGCGTTCCGCTTGGAAAACGTTGGTGCGGTCGGGGCGGACGATGATGCGTCCACCCGAGAGGCCCTTGCCGACGTAGTCGTTGGAGTCGCCGAACATGCGCAACGTGATGCCGGCCGGAAGGAAGGCGCCCAGCGACTGCCCGGCGGTGCCTTTCAGCGTGACGTCTATGGTGTCCGTGGCAAGCACATCGATGCCGAACGTCTTGGTGACGACGTGACCCAGCATGGTGCCCACTGAACGGTCCGTATTGATGACGTCGACGGCGATCTTCACCGGCGTGCGGTCGCTCAAAGCCTCGGCGGCCATGCCGATGAGGCGCTGGTCGAAGTGCTTGTCGAGTTCGTGGTTCTGGCCGGTGAGGTTCCGCAGGGGAACGTCGTCGTCGAACTCAAGGCCGTGCAGGATCGGGTCGAGGTCGAGTCCCTCGGCCTTCCAGTGGTCCACCGCTTCGCGGGTGTCCAGGACCTCGGCATGGCCGATGGCCTCCTCGAGGCTGCGGAAACCGAGTTCGGCAAGCAGTTCGCGGACTTCCTCGGCAAGGAATTCGAAGAAGTTGACCACGAATTCGGGCTTGCCAGTGAAGCGCGAGCGGAGCTCCGGGTTCTGGGTTGCGACGCCCACCGGGCAGGTGTCGAGGTGGCAGACGCGCATCATGATGCAGCCGGACACCACCAGGGGCGCGGTCGCGAAACCGTACTCCTCGGCACCCAGCAGCGCAGCGATGACGACGTCGCGGCCCGTCTTGAGCTGGCCGTCCACCTGGACCACGACGCGGTCGCGGAGCCCGTTGAGCATAAGCGTCTGCTGGGTCTCGGCAAGGCCGAGCTCCCACGGGACACCGGCGTGCTTGAGCGAGTTCAGCGGCGAGGCGCCGGTTCCGCCGTCGTGCCCTGAAACGAGCACGACGTCGGCCTTCGCCTTGGTGACGCCGGACGCCACCGTGCCGATCCCGACCTCGGACACCAGCTTGACGTGCACACGAGCCGAGGGGTTGGCCCGTTTGGCGTCGTAGATGAGCTGCGCGAGGTCCTCGATGGAGTAGATGTCGTGGTGCGGGGGCGGGGAAATGAGCCCCACGCCGGGGGTGGAGTGGCGGGTCCGGGCCACCCAGGGGTAGACCTTCTGCGCCATGAGCTGGCCGCCTTCACCGGGCTTGGCGCCCTGGGCCATCTTGATCTGGATGTCCTCGGCGTTGGTCAGGTACAGGCTCGTCACGCCGAAACGGCCGGAGGCAATCTGCTTGATCGCGGAGCGGCGCTCCGGGTCCAGCAGGCGGTCCACGTCTTCGCCGCCTTCGCCAGTGTTGGACTTGGCGCCCAGCCGGTTCATGGCAATTGCGAGCGTCTCGTGGGCTTCCTTGGAGATAGAGCCGTAGCTCATCGCTCCGGTGGAGAAGCGCTTCACGATGCTGGAAACCGGCTCGACTTCCTCAAGGGGCACGGCGGGACGCTGGCTGTCCTTGAACTTCAGGAGCCCACGCAGGGTCATGAGGTTCTCGGACTGGTCGTCGATTCCCTTGGTGTAGGACTTGAAGATGTCGTAGCGGCGTTCGCGCGTGGCGTGCTGCAGGCGGAAGACCGTCTCCGGGTTGAACAAGTGCGGTTCGCCGTCGCGGCGCCACTGGTATTCGCCGCCGCCGAGCAGCGGACGGTGCGGCAGCTCGATGCCGCCTTCCGGGTAGGCCATCTGGTGGCGGGCGGACACTTCGGCGGCGATGACGTCCAGTCCGACGCCGCCCAATTGCGAGTGGGTGCCTGAGAAGAATTCGTCCACGAGGTCCTGGGACAGCCCCAGTGCTTCGAAAGTCTGGGCTCCGGTGTAGGAGGCCACCGTGGAAATGCCCATTTTGGACATGATCTTCAAGACACCCTTGCCGAGGCCCTTGATGAGGTTGTAGACGCCGTCTTCAGCGGTCACACCGACCACTTCGCCGGTGCTGATGAGCTGCTCCACGGACTCCATGGCCAGGTAGGGGTTGACGGCGGAAGCGCCGAAGCCCACCAGCACTGCCACGTGGTGCGTTTCGCGGACGTCGCCGGCCTCCACCACCAGGGCGGTCTTGGTGCGGTTGGCGCTGCGGAGCAAGTGGTGGTGCACCGCGCTCACGAGCAGCAGGGACGGGATCGGCGCCCACTGCGCGTTCGAGTCACGGTCCGACAGCACGATGTACTGCACGCCGCGGTTGATCGCACCGGAAACCTGCTCGCAGATTTCGGTCAAGCGGCTTCGGAGCGATGCTTCTCCGCCCTCCGGGCGGTAGAGTCCGCGGACCTTCATGGCGACCTTGTCGCCGTCGGCATTCTCGATGTTGGCGATCTTGGCGAGCTGGTCGTTGTTGATCACCGGGAACGGCAGGGAGATCTGCGGCTGGCGCACCTGCCCGAGGTCGAGCAGGTTTCCGTTTGGACCGATGGCGCACTTCAGCGAGGTGACAAGCTCTTCGCGGATCGCGTCCAGGGGCGGATTGGTGACCTGCGCGAAAGACTGCACGAAGTAGTCGAACAGCAAACGCGGACGCTTGGACAGCACGGCGACCGGGGTGTCGGAACCCATGGCGCCGAGCGGTTCGGCCCCGGTACGGGCCATGGGCCCAAGGAGGATCTTCAATTCCTCGGTGGTGTAACCGAATGTCCGCTGGCGGATGTTCACGGACGCCGCGGTATGCAGCACATGTTCGCGCTCGGGAAGGTTGTTGAGGTCGATCAGGTTGTCCTTGACCCATTCAGCCCAAGGGTTGGCGGCGGCCACCTCGGCCTTGACCTCGGCGTCGTCGATGATGCGGCCGGCTTCGGTGTCCACCAGGAACATCTTGCCGGGCGAAACACGGCCCTTCTTGACCACCTTGGCGGCCTCGACGTCGATCACGCCGACCTCGGAGGCGAAGACGATCAGGCCGTCTTCGGTGATCCAGTAGCGGCCGGGGCGCAGGCCGTTGCGGTCGAGGGTCGCCCCCACGAGGTTGCCGTCGGTGAAGGACACTGCTGCGGGACCGTCCCACGGTTCCATGAGCAGCGAGTGGTACTCGTAGAAGGCGCGGCGGGCAGGATCCATCGTGGCGTGGTTTTCCCATGCCTCGGGGATCATCATCATGATCGAGTGCGTGATGGGCCGTCCGGAAAGCCAGAGCAGCTCTGCAACTTCGTCGAAGGACGCGGAGTCCGAGGCACCCGGCGTGCAGATGGGGTACAGCTCCTCCGGGGAATCGCCCAGCAGCGGGTTGGCGAGCTGGGACTGGCGCGCCCGCATCCAGTTCCGGTTGCCCTTGACGGTGTTGATTTCACCGTTGTGGGCGATGGTGCGGAACGGCTGCGCGAGCGGCCACGACGGGAACGTGTTCGTGGAGAAGCGCGAGTGCACGATGGCCAGCTTGGTCTTGAAGCGCTTGTCCGAGAGATCCGGGTAGAACGGCTCCAGCTGGGCTGTGGTCAGCATGCCCTTGTACACGATGGTGCGCGAGGACAGCGAGGGGAAGTACACGCCGAACTTGTTCTGGGCACGCTTGCGGACACGCCAGGCGCGGGAGTCCAGTTCATTCCTGTCCAGCACCTCGCCCGTCGCGGAGGCGAGGAACGGCTGCGCGAAGTAAGGCATGCAGGCACGAGCCATGGCACCGACCAGGTCTCCGACCACGGGCACTTCACGCCAGCCAAGAACCGTCAGGCCCTCGTCTATTGCAAGGGCTTCGATGCCGGCCTTCGCGGTTCCGGCTTCGCGGGCTTCAGCCGGAAGGAAGGCGGTACCGACGACGTACTGCCCGGGTGCCGGGAGTTCGAACTCCGTGACGGCCCGGAAGAATTCGTCCGGAACCTGCATGAGGAGCCCGGCGCCGTCGCCCGTGCCTTCGTCGGCGCCCACGGCGCCCCGGTGTTCAAGGTTGCGCAGGGCAGTCAGGGCCGCTTCCACGATGTCATAGCCGGGTTCACCACGCAGGGTGGCGATGATGGCAAGGCCACAAGCGTCCTTCTCCTGCTCAGGGTTGTAGAGTCCCTGGGCTTCCGGGAGCGCAGCAAAACGTTTGAAGGGCGAGATGGCACCTTGCGGTTCGACTGCTTCGGACCAGCTTGGGTTATGAAGATGGGTCATTGAAGACGTCCTTCCTCGAGATCGTGCGAATGGAAGGGACAACGTTGGCCCCACCTTGCCAGCCGTGTGACGGGCATAACAAAGCGCTAGTTACTAGAAATTGTAGGACAGCGGGCAAGACGCAACGAACAGTTACGCATGCCCCTGACCCAAGCTTGACCGCGGAGCCTCTGTGTGCTGCCGGGCTACTGCCAAGGGTGCCACGACGCTGTGGCCGGGGGTCTCTGGGCGGTAGCCCGGTTCCCCGATGCCGTAGCGCTGGCTACTTGGTTCTGCCAGCTTCCGGCCCGGATCCAGGGACACTGCTGGCGGTGGTTTCGGTGGACGCTGAGCCGGAATCCGACGTGACGCCGGCATGTGGCTCCTCGGCCGTTTCCGTTGGCTCAGCAGTATGGCCCAGATCGCTTTGGTTATTCCGGAGATTACCATGCGCACCGGTATCTGAGACAGATCCGTCCGCATCATGGGACTTCGTATCGGTCACAATTGGGCTGTCCGCCTCCCGGGCGGCAGCCGTGTCGTCGTCGGCAGTCCGCTCATCGTCCCCGGCATGTGGGTGGCCGACGGCGGGCTCATCCTCTTCGGCGGTCACCGCGACGGGCTCCCTGCCGGGAAGGTACGCCGTGTCCGGCTCGGGCCTGCCGCGCAGGCTCAGCGCGATGAAGATGATGAGCGCCGCGATGAAGACGAAGATACTGGTCCACACGTTGAGCCGTGTGGTGATGCCGAAGAGGTTGATCTGTTCGGCGTCGTCGATCCGCAACGCTTCGATCCAGACGCGGCCGAGCGTGTAGTAGATGGCGTACAGCCAGAAGAGCCTGCCGCGGCGGAAATGGAAGCGGCGGTCCAGGACGAGGAGGACCACGACGCCGATGATGTTCCAGAGGGATTCGTAGAGGAACGTCGGGTGGAACAGCGTGTCGCTGGGCATCCCGGCCGGAAAGTTGGGGCTGTTGGGGTCTATTTGGAGGCCCCACGGCAACGTGGTCGGCCCGCCGAAGAGTTCCTGGTTGAACCAGTTCCCCCAGCGTCCGATCGCCTGTGCCAGCAGGAGCCCGGGGGCTGCGGCGTCGAGGAAGGCAGTGAGCTTGACGCCGGAACGGCGGCATCCGAGCCAGGCGCCGACAACGCCGAGAACCACGGCACCCCAGATGCCCAGGCCGCCCCGCCAGATCTGCGGGATCAGGGAGAGGTCGCCGGTGCCGTTGAAGCCCGGTCCGAAGTACGCGTCCGGCGATGAGATCACATGGTAAAGCCGGCCGCCCACAATGCCGAAGGGGATCGCCCAGATGGCGATGTCCCACAGGCTGCCTTCGGGAGTGCCGCGACGCTTCCAGCGCACGGCGGTGAGCCACAGGCCCACGATGATGCCCAAGAGAATGCACAGCGCGTAGGCATGGATGCGGAGGGTCCCCCACGGAAGCGGAATATCAAATCCGGACCATGAGGGGCTCGGAATGCTCATGGGAGCCATTGCCGCGACGTGGAGGAGACTCTGCATTGTCTACGCTTTTCCTTTTCTAGGCCTGCGCTGTGGCCCGGCCGAGGCCGGCACTGAGGTTCTTGGTGAGTTGCGCGACAGCGTCAACGCCGCCGTCGCGGATCGCGGCAACCAGCGCGGTACCAACGATCACGCCGTCCGCGTAAGCGGCGATCTCGCGGACATGGTCCGCGGTGGAGACTCCGAGTCCGACACAAACACGTTCGGCGCCGGCTGCATGCGTGTCCGCCACAACCTTCTCCGCGGCGCTGCTGACTGACTGTCGCGCTCCGGTGACACCCATGATGGAAACGGCGTAGACGAAGCCGCGGCTTGCCTCCACCGTCATGGCCAGGCGCTCCGGCGTGGACGAAGGCGCTACAAGGAAGACCCGGTCCAGTCCGTATTTGTCCGATGCAGCGAACCATTCGGCTGCCTCGTCCGGAATGAGGTCCGGAGTGATGAGCCCTGCTCCCCCGGCCTCGGCCAGCCTGCGTGAGAACTCGTCGACGCCCATGCGCATGACCGGGTTCCAATACGTCATGACCAGCACTGCGGCGTCGGTGGCCGCGGTGATGCCCGCGACGACGTCGAACACGCTGGCGACGTGGAAACCGTTGGCGATTGCTTCCGTGGTCGCAGCCTGGATGACGGCGCCGTCCATGACGGGGTCCGAATACGGGATGCCGATTTCGATGAGGTCCGCGCCGTTGCGGGCCATGGCAATGCCGGCGTCGATGCTTGACTGAATGTCCGGGTAGCCTGCCGGCAGGTATCCGATCAACGCGGCCCGGCCTTGTGCCTTCGCGCGGTTGATCGCGGCCGCGGACTTGCTGCTCATCTGCTCAGTCATCAGTTCCGGCCCCCGTTTGCTTCTTCAGTGCTGATCTCAAGGTTGCTGCGTTCGGACGTTCCCTTGGGCTTGCGGGTGGAGAGGGTGGTGCCCTTGACGTTGCCGTTCTCATCCAACATGTCGAACCATTCGGCGGCCGTTTCCACGTCCTTGTCGCCGCGCCCGGACAGGTTAACGATGATGATCGTGTCTGCCGGGTTTTCCTTGCCTTCCGTGAGCTGCTTGCCCACCTTGATGGCGCCGGCGAGGGCGTGCGAAGACTCGATGGCGGGGATGATGCCTTCGGTCCGGCAAAGCAGGCGGAACGCTTCCATGGCCTCGGTGTCCGTGATGGGCTCGTACGTGACGCGGCCGATGTCGGCGAGGTAGGAGTGCTCCGGACCCACGCTCGGGTAGTCCAGGCCGGCGGAAATCGAGTGGGACTCGATGGTCTGGCCGTCCTCGTCCTGCATGAGGTAGGACCGGGCACCATGGAGCACCCCGGGGCGCCCAAGGGTGATGGCTGCGGCGTGGCGGCCGGTTTCGACGCCCTCGCCGCCTGCCTCAAAACCGTAGATCTTCACTGAGGCGTCGTCCAGGAAGCTGTGGAAGATGCCGATGGCATTGGAACCACCGCCGATGCAGGCACAGACGGCGTCGGGCAGCTTGCCGGTCTGCTCCAGGATCTGGGCGCGCGCTTCCTCGCCGATGACCTCGTGGAAGAAACGCACCATCGCCGGGAACGGGTGTGCGCCGGCCGCGGTGCCCAGCAGGTAGTGGGTGTTGTCGACATTGGAAACCCAGTCGCGGAGGGCGTCGTTGATGGCGTCCTTGAGCGTCTGTGATCCGTTGGTCACGGGAACCACGGTGGCGCCCAGGAGCTGCATGCGAGCCACGTTGAGCGCCTGGCGGCGGCAATCCTCGGCGCCCATGTAGACGACGCACTCGAGTCCGAGCAGGGCCGCAGCGGTGGCACTGGCAACGCCGTGCTGGCCCGCGCCGGTTTCCGCGATGACACGGGTCTTGCCCATGCGCTTGGCGAGCAAGGCCTGTCCGAGCACGTTGTTGATCTTGTGCGACCCGGTGTGGTTCAGGTCTTCGCGCTTGAGGAAGATGCGGGCCCCGCCGGCGTGCTCCGAGAACCGCTTGGCCTCCGTGAGGAGCGACGGACGGCCTGAGTAGTTCTTGTTGAGGTCCTTCAGCTGGGCGAGGAACTCGGGATCGGCCTTGGCTTTCTCGAACGTGTCCTCAACTTCGTCCAGGGCGGCGATGAGGGACTCGGGCATCCAACGTCCACCGTAAGAGCCGAAATATGGCCCAGCGGCGTTGCGGAGCGAGGTTCCGCCTTGTAGGAATGCGTCGGCCACATTCTCATCCGAGTTGGCTGTTGATGCGTCCACCATCAGTCTCACCGTCCTGTTCAGTTGGTAGTTGGGTTCTTCCGGGAGCCGCGGCACAGCAGGCAGCCATGGTGTCTGCTGTTGTCCGGGTCCCGGCCGCGATTCAGGCCTGCCTTAGGTCCTGACTGCGATGGCGGCAGCTCCGGCCGCCTTGAATTCGCTGATCCGCTCGTGTGGCGTGGAGTCACTCACAAGGGCCTCGCCCACAAGGATTGCGTGGGCACCGTTTCCCGCATAGTGCGCGACGTCCTCGGCGTTCCGCACCCCGGATTCAGCCACGACAACTGCTCCCGCGGGAATGCTTCCCGCGAGGGAGCCAAACAGGGTGCGGTCGACGTCGAGCGTCTTGAGGTTGCGGACGTTCACGCCGATGATCCGTGCCTTGGCTGCGGCCGCACGCTCGATTTCCTCGGGAGTGTGGGTTTCCACCAGGACGTTCATGCCAAGCTCGTGGCTCAACGCGCTGAATTCGCGCAGCTGTGCATCGGAAAGCGCCGCGACGATCAGCAGGATGAGGTCCGCGCCGTGGGCGCGGGCTTCCCAGATCTGGTACTCGTCAACCGTGAAGTCCTTGCGCAGCAACGGGATGTCGACGGCGGCGCGGACCGCGTCCAGGTCAGCGAGGGACCCGTTGAAGCGCCGCTGTTCGGTGAGGACGCTGATCACGGAAGCGCCGCCGTCCGCGTACTGCACCGCAAGTGCCGCAGGGTCGACGATGCTCGCGAGATCGCCTTTCGACGGGCTGCGGCGCTTGATTTCCGCGATGACCTTCAATTCGTCGCGGCTGGCAGACGGACCGCCCAAGGCAGCCCACGCGTCCAGTGCGGGCGCGGTGGCCGCTGCGCGCTCTTTCAGCTCGTCAAGGCCAACAAGAAGGCGGCGTGCCTCCATGTCCTCCCTGACACCGACGATGATGTCATCAAGAACGGTCACGGTCAGTGGCCGGCGTTCTTCAGCTTGCTGCCGTCGACGCCGTAGCCCGCCTTGCGCATGGCCCAGCCGGCGATCAGGCCGGCGAACATGACAACAATGCCGGCGATGAAAATGGGGGTGCTGGCGATCACAAAGGCGATGGACGAAATCAAGGCCCCTACCAGCATGACAATCACGCAGGTCCACGCGGCCGGGCTGTTGCCGTGGCCGATGGCGTCGCTGTGGCTTGCAGCGGTCACAGGGGCCTTGCTCGCGGACACTGTGGTTTTGCTCATGTGAAATCTCCTCAGGATGAATACTGCTTACATTCTGCCATTTATTGACTGCACCCGGGACATCGTCCGATGTCCGGACAGTCGGGTCTTAGGTGGGGTCTTCTCCGCGGGAAAGGCTGTCCCAGCTGTCGATCTCGTCGACCGGTCCGGAACCCGCGAGGGCCGCCCGGCTGGCGACGTCGTACTTGGTGCGCGCCTTCCAGTGCCGGCCCGCGAGCGGAAGCAGGCCACCGCACAGGGCGAGCAGGCCGGCAGCCACGACGGCGAGTACCGGGAAGACAGTCGACGATGCGGCCGCCTGCCCGCCCGAAATGCCTGTGGTCGCCGCAATGGTTCCTTGCGCCGCACCGAGTGGGTCTGCCAGGACGGTCACCGCGGCAATGAGGATGCCCGCCGAGGCGAGCACGATGATCGTTGAAATGATCCAGCGCGAAACCTTGCCCGCGATGGACGATGCCAGTCCCCCGGCAAGGGCGACGAGCGCGAGCGCGGTCACCGCTGTGGCGGCCTTGCTCCCCTGGACGTGGAGGTCGGCATTCGCCGCGGCGGCGGGATCGAGCCGGACGTTGATCCAGGTCTGCGTGGTGGTCCCGAAAACAGCGAGGGCAAAAATGGCCATGGCGAGCACCACATTGCCCTTCCGTGCCCATACGGGAGGCTTTGCGGTGGCCGTCTGAGGGCGGTCGACGGTCACAGCGCGGGCTTCCCGTCGACGATCGATTCCGCGGAAACGGCGTCCGGGGAAATGTTGTGGAGCGATCCGGCGGTGTGCACGGCACGCAAGGGGGCCGCCGCCTTGTTCACGGTCTCCAGCGCTTCGGAAGGCTTGTGGGAATCGGCCACGATGCCGCCGCCGGCCTGGACATACGCCCGGCCCTCACGCAACAGTGCCGAGCGGATGGCGATCGCCATGTCCATGTCGCCTGCGAAGTCCAGGTATCCGACGACGCCGCCGTAGATGCCGCGCCGGTGCGGTTCGAGTTCGTCCAGGAGCCGCAGTGCGCGCGGTTTGGGCGCGCCGGACAGCGTGCCGGCGGGGAAGGTCGCCTTGAGGACGTCGTATGCCTTCGCCCCGGGCGCCAATTCTCCGACGACCGTGGACACGAGGTGCATGATGTGGCTGAAGCGTTCAACCTCCATGAACTGCGTAACGTCCACTGTTCCGGCCACGCAGACCTTGGACAGGTCGTTCCGCGAGAGGTCCACGAGCATGAGGTGTTCGGCGCGTTCCTTCTGGTCCGCGAGCAACTCGGTAGCCAGCGCTTTGTCGGCTTCCACGGTTTTGCCGCGGGGCCGCGATCCGGCGATCGGGTGGGTGATGACCTCGTTGCCGGTCACCGTCACGAGGGCCTCGGGAGAGGAGCCGACGATCGTGTACTCGCGTCCGTCGGGATCTTCGAGGCTGAAGAGGTACATGTAAGGGCTCGGGTTGGTGTTTCGCAGCACGCGGTAGACATCCAGCGGGTCCGCGGCGCACTCCATTTCGAAGCGTCGCGAAATGACCACCTGGAAGACCTCGCCGTCGACGATCGCTTCCTTGCCGCGATCGATCGCGTCGAGGTACTCCTGCTCGGCCCAGCGTTCCTGGACGCTCGACGCGAAGTCGAGGGCTTCCGACTGCAACACCGATACAGGCTGCTTCACGGGCGTGCTGATCTGGTCCAGCAGGCGCTTCACCCGGGCGACGGCGTCGTGCCAGGCTTCGTCGACCCGTTCGGAACTGTTGTCGAAATTGATCGCGTTGGCAATCAGCAGGACGGTGCCGTCCATGTTGTCGTGGACAGCCATGTCCGTCACGAGGTTCAGGGCCAGTTCCGGCAGGTTGAGGTCATCCTCCGGGGGGCTGGTCAGCTTCTCCCAGTGCCGGACGGTTTCCCAGCCAAGGAAGCCCACAAGGCCGGAGGTGAAGGGAGGAAGGTCCGGGAAGCGGTCGGTCTGCAGGGCTGCAATGGTGTCGCGGACGGCGTCGACCGGGCTGCCGTCCACGGGCACGCCGACAGGAGGCTCGCCGATCCAGTGCGCCTGGCCGTCCTTGCTTGTCAAGGTGGCACGCGAACGCGAACCAATGAAGGAATAACGTGACCATGCCCCGCCGACAGCTGCCGACTCCAGGAGGAAGGTGCCGGGCTGGCCTTGGGCCAGCTTGCGGTAGAGCCCGATGGGGGTCTCGGCGTCGGCCAGTACCCTCAGCCGGACCGGGATGACACGGCTGTGCGCGGCGAGTTCGCGGAACTCCTCCAGGCCCGGGCTGATGATTCCAAGGTCCTGCATGGTTTGTGTTCTCCGCCTCTTCTTGTCTGCTTGCCTCAGTGGATGGTGTGTAGCGGGTTAGTCCCGCTCGCCGGTCACGGCGGCGAGGCTCCGGCCATCGAAGCACGTGCGCGTACCGGTGTGGCAGGCCGCACCGACTTGGTCGACGCGGACCAGGAGGGCGTCGCCGTCGCAGTCCAAGGCCACCGATTTCACGAACTGGACGTGCCCGGAGGTGTCTCCCTTGCGCCAATATTCCTGGCGGGAGCGGGAGAAGAATGTGACGCGTCCCGTGGTCAGGGTCCGGTGCAACGCTTCGTCGTCCATCCAGCCGAGCATCAGCACTTCGTCGGTGTCGAACTGCTGGATGACCGCCGCCACCAAGCCGGCGGAATCGCGCTTCAGCGAGGCGGCCAGCTCGTGCGGGAGCGGACTAACGGGCACGACGGCGGGCTCCGCGGCGGAAGCGGCAGCGGGCGTGGCTGGGGGTGTTGACTGCTCAGACATCAGATCAAGTCTAGTGCCTCAAGTGGAGGCGAAATTCAGCGGCGGTTCCACTGCGCAACAGAGAGCGTCTCGTGCTAGTTTCACAAGTGATGCATTTCGTCGATCCCTCCCGCGAAGTACTGGCCGAAACACTCCTGGCGGCCGGACCTGACTCCCCCACGCTCTGCGAAGGGTGGCTGACAAGGGACCTCGCCGCGCACTTGTACTTGCGGGAGCGCAAAGCGGCCGTCGGTATTGGCTTGCTCATCAAGAGCCTCGCCCGGGCCTCGGACAAAGCCACGGCCAAGCTGGCCTCCAAGCTCAAGACCACGGAAGATTACGCCGAGCTGGTGAACACCTTCCGTTCAGGGCCGCCCGCCTTGTCTCCCCTGAAAATCAAGGCCCTCGACGAGTCCTCCAACCTCATTGAATATTTCGTTCACACGGAAGACATCCGCAGGGCGGGTGACCGTTGGGCTCCACGGGCCCTCGACGAGGAATACTCGGACGCCTTGTGGGATGAATTGATCAAGCGAGCCGCCATACTCTATCGCGGCGTGGACCTCGGGATCGTGCTGGTACGGCCCACCGGCCCCCGACACGTTGCCAAGCGGGCGCCCGTATCCGTGGCCATCGTGGGCGAACCTGGTGAACTCCTCATGCATGCCCATGGCCGCACGCATCACGCCCTGGTCACCTTCGAAGGCCAGCCGGACGCCGTCGCGCTGCTCCAGTCCGCCGAAGTCGGCCTCTGACCCGCTTAAACCCAACTGACTCGCAGTTGTTGTCGTTATGAGCGCTCAAAACGACAACAACTGCGAGTCAGTTGGGGTGGGACCCGCTAGCGGACCAGGAAGCCTGCTTCGCGGATCGCGGCTTTGACCTGGGCGATCATGTCATCCGGGCCGAAGTGGAACACTGACGCGGCCAACACGGCGTCGGCACCTGCTTCAACAGCCGGCGGGAAATGCGCCGGTTTGCCGGCACCGCCGGAGGCGATGATCGGGATGTGGACGGCCGCACGGACCAGGCGGATGAGTTCCAGGTCGAAGCCGTCCTTGGTACCGTCGGCGTCGATCGAATTCAGGAGGATCTCCCCCACACCGCGGTCCGCGGCTTCCTTGGCCCACGCAATGGCGTCGATTCCGGTCCCTTGGCGTCCACCGTGCGTGGTCACCTCGAAGCCGGACGCCGTGGGCTCGGAGCCGGGCCTGGTCCGCCGCGCGTCAACCGACAGGACCAGCACCTGCGATCCGAAGTGGCGGGTGATCTCATCGATGACGTCAGGGCGTGCGACGGCGGCCGTGTTGATGGAGGCCTTGTCCGCGCCGAAACGCAGGAGCTTATCCACTTCGGCCACGCCCCGGACGCCACCGCCGACGGTCAGCGGGATGAAGACTTCCTCGGCGGTGCGGCGAACGACGTCGAACGTGGTTTCCCGGTTGCCCGACGACGCCGTGACGTCAAGGAACGTGAGTTCGTCCGCCCCGGCGTTGTCATAGCGGTGCGCAAGCTCCACGGGGTCTCCGGCGTCGCGCAGACCCTCGAAATTGATGCCCTTCACCACACGGCCGGCGTCGACATCCAAACAAGGGATGACCCGTACTGCTACAGCCATTGCTGCTCCTCGATGGTCTCGTGTCAGATGCGGCAGGCGTGGATGCTGCTGACCAGGATGGCGCGGGCGCCGAGGTCGTACAGCTCGTCCATGATCCGGTTGGTTTCCTTTTTCGGAACCATGGAACGGACGGCAACCCAATCCGAGTCGCGCAGCGGCGACACCGTGGGCGATTCGAGGCCCGGGGTGAGGGTGGCGGCTTCTTCCACAAGGTCCTTGCGGATGTCGTAGTCCATGAGGACGTACTGACGGGCGACGAGAACGCCCTGCAGGCGCCGGATCAGGACCTCGATCTCCTTCGCCGTGCCGTTTGCGGCACCACCCTCGCCGGTGCGGCGGATCAGGACGGCTTCGGACTTGAGGATGGGCTCTCCGAAGATCTCCATTCCGGCAGCCTTGAGCGTGTTGCCGGTTTCGACGACGTCAGCGATCGCGTCGGCGACGCCGAGGCGCACGGAAGACTCGACGGCGCCGTCAAGGCGGACCACCTTGGCTTTGACGCCGCGCTCGGCGAGGTAGTCGCGCAGGAGGCCGTCGTAGCTCGTGGCGAGGCGCTTGCCTTCAAGCTGCTCGACGCCGGTGAAGTCGCCGACAGGCCCGGCGAAACGGAAGGTGGACGCGGCAAAGCCAAGGGGAAGCAGCTCTTCTGCTTCGACCTGCGCGTCCAGGAGGAGGTCGCGGCCGGTGATACCGACGTCGAGGGTGCCCTGGCCTACATACACGGCGATGTCGCGGGGGCGGAGGAAGAAGAACTCAATGTCGTTGTCGGGATCGACCATGACCAGTTCACGGGTGTCGCGGCGCTGGCGGTATCCCGCCTCGGTCAGCATCGCGGAGGCGGCTTCGGACAGGGAGCCCTTGTTGGGGACGGCTACTCGCAGCATGGGGGACTTTCTTGGGAAGTGGAAGGGGAGGTTTCAGGCATTGTGCTCACGGCGCTGTTCCTTTCTTCCGCGGAACGGGACCCGGAAGAGACCTTCCCGGAAGAGACGGCGCAGTCAGCGGGGGCCACGCTGGGCTCTGCCAGGACCTTTTCAGGTCCGGACCGAGCGGACGTGGCTAGAGATGCTTGTAAACGTCTTCCAGGCCCAGACCCTTGGCGAGCATCAGGACCTGCAGGTGGTAGAGCAACTGGGAGATTTCCTCGGCTGCGGCTTCATCGGATTCATACTCTGCAGCCATCCAGACTTCGGCGGCTTCCTCCACGACCTTCTTGCCGATGCCGTGGATTCCGGAGTCCAATTCGGCCACGGTGCGGGAGCCTGCCGGACGGGTCGCTGCCTTTTCGCTCAGTTCTGCGAACAGCGTCTCGAAATTCTTCACGCCCTACAGCCTACTTGCTCGCGGCCGGTGACCGCCTGTCGGGTCATTGAATGACGGAAGGGATGTGAGCGAACGCACAACGTGTGCCGGCACGCCCACATCCCTTTCGTCGCTGTTAGGCGTACTGCTTGAGGGTCAGCGCAGTGGAGAGCGCAGCGGTCACGGCTTCGTGGCCTTTGTCCTCGGACGAGCCGTCCAGCCCGGCGCGGTCCAGACCCTGCTGCTCGGTGTCGCAGGTGAGCACGCCGAAGCCCACCGGCACGCCGGTGCGGACGCTTACTTCGGTGAGCCCCGACGTCGCCGCCTGGCACACGTAGTCGAAGTGCGGCGTGCCTCCGCGGATGACGACGCCGAGGGCAACGACGGCGTCGAAGTGCGGCGCGAGCCGTGCAGCTGCGACGGGAAGCTCAAAGGATCCCGGGACGCGCAGCACCGTGGGCTCGGCGATGCCGGCTTCCTTGGCGGCACGCAGCGCGCCGTCGAGAAGGCCATCCATGATCTGGGTGTGCCAACTGGCAGCCACGATGGCGAGTTTCAGCTGGTGGGTTTCCTCGGGATTGAGGGTGGTGAGGTCGATGGTAGGGGCGCCGTGTCCGCTCATGGGTGTGTGGTGATCCGTTCAGTCTTAAGGGTGAAGTTCAGTCTTGTTCGAGGTCAAACGTGCCGGCAGTTGCGTGCGTGCCGGCCGGTTCAGCGTCACCGAGGGTCAGGCGGTGGTCCATGCGGTCCTTCTTGGTCTGGAGGTACCGAAGGTTTTCTTCCCGGGACGGGACCTCGGTGGGCACCATCTCGACCACCTTCACGCCGGCCGCGGCAAGCCGGTTCTGCTTGTCCGGGTTGTTGCTCAGGAGCCGGATTTCATGAAGGCCCATTTCGGCGAGGATCTGGGCGGCGGCCTTGTAGCAGCGGGCGTCCACGGGGAGCCCCAGCTGCTCGTTGGCCTCGACCGTGTCGAATCCGGCCTCCTGCAGGGCGTAGGCCTTGATCTTGTTGGCCAGGCCGATGCCGCGGCCCTCCTGTCCACGAAGGTAGAGCAGGGTCCCGCCCTCTTCGCGGATGAGTTCCAGGGCGTAGGCCAGCTGTTCGCCGCAATCGCAGCGGTACGAACCGAAAACGTCGCCTGTGAGGCACTCGGAATGCAGGCGCACCAGGGGAGGCTTGCCGGCAAGCGGCGCTTTCGGGGAACTCACCGCCAGGTGCTCTGCCCCGGTGGCGAGGTCGGTCCACGCCTGTGCCACGAACTCACCGAAGGCGGTGGGTAGCTGGACAATCGGGCCGCCGCTCACGGGATGCGTTGCGCGCGCGGGCGTGCCGCCGTCCTGCGTTGTCGCTGTGGTCATCGCTGTTCCTCGTTTCCTGCCGGAATTGCAACCTGGTGCCCCGCCTCCGACGCTACAACATAAGCCACGAGGTCCTCGATCGAAATCAGAGGACATCCATGCTCGGCAGCGAACTCCCGGAGGCTGTCCAGGCGCATCATTTCACCATCGTCATGTACCAATTCGGCGATCACGCCCACCGGGGCGAGCCCCGCAAGCCTGCAGAGATCAACTGCCGCCTCCGTGTGTCCCGGACGTTCACGCACTCCCCCCTTAACGGCCCGGAGCGGAAAAATATGCCCGGGCCGCGTGATCGAGGACGGAGTGCTGCTGGAATCAGCCAGAATCCGGGCGGTCAAGGCCCTGTCCGTGGCGGAAATGCCGGTGCTTACGCCCAGCGCAGCATCACAGGACACCGTGTACGCCGTGCCTTTGGCGTCTTCGTTGACCAGGACCATGGGCGGCAGCGCCAGGGCATCGGCCCGCGACTCCTCGAGGGGAACGCAAATGACTCCCGAGCTGTAGCGGATGGTCCAGCCCATGAGGGCAGGCGTCGCGTGTTCGGCGGCGAAGATGATGTCGCCTTCGTTTTCGCGGTCTTCATTGTCCACCACGATGACGGGACGGCCGGCTGCCATGGCCTTGACGGCCTTCTCCACCGGGTCCAGCCCCTGGCGCACCACTGCGGTACTGCCGTTGTGTGCGGCGCTCACTGGGCAGACCCAGCGGCGGTTGCCGAACCGAAGGAGAGCAGTCGCTCGGTGTATTTCGCGAGGACGTCCACCTCAAGGTTGACGCGCCCGCCCGTGACCTTGGCCCCGAGCCCGGTTTCGTCCAGCGTGGTGGGAATGAGTCCCACCTCAAACCAGGGGTTCACTTCTTCGGCCGGGCTGACGGCAGTGACGGTGAGTGAAACGCCGTCGACGGCGATCGAGCCCTTTTCGGCGATGTACCGTGCCAGCGGAGCCGGCACGGCAAAGCGGAGGCGGTCCCAGTTACCCAGCGACTCGCGCTCCAGAAGCTGCCCGACGCCGTCGACGTGGCCCTGCACGACGTGGCCGTCCAAGCGGCCGCCCGCCTGGACACAACGCTCAAGGTTCACCGAATCACCGGCGGCAAGCTCGCCGATAGTGGTGCGGACGAGGGTTTCGCCCATGACGTCGACGCTGAACTCCCGGCCGTCGATGTCCGTTGCGGTGAGGCACACGCCATTGACCGCGATGGAGCACCCTAAGCCAAGGCCTTCGGTGGTGCTCGGGGCCGTGAGGCGCAGCGTGGCGCTGGCCTCGCCGTCGTGCTCGACGGACAGGACCGTGCCTTGTTCAGCGACGATTCCGGTAAACATCAGTGTCCTCCTGTGGTGGTGTCCGAGGCGTCCTTGCCCGGAAATGGTTCGTGGTGTTCGGTGTGCGACTTGCTCCAGGCCGGTTTGTTTCCGTCCGATGGTCCGGACCTCAAATGCAGCCTGAGGTCCCGGCCCAGCGCATGGACCGCGCCGCCACCGGCGTCGTCCCAGTTCCAGTGCTGGGCGTCGGCGAGGGTGGAGATGCCGAGATCCATGAGGGCAGGCGTACCGGCACCCAACAGGGTGGGCGCAAGATAGACGATCAGTTCATCCACCAGGCCGGCGGCGAGGAAGCCGCTCAGGATGCGGGAGCCGCCTTCCACCATGACGTGCCGGACGCCTTCGGCGAACAGCAACTCCAAGGCCTCTGACGGGTCGCGGGTCGGCAAATGGATGAACTTGCCGTCAGGCCCCCGCACGGCGGCATCGGCCGGGACCTCCCGCAGCCCCATGACGGCCCGGAGCGGCTGGCTTGGCGATTCCACGCCGTCACTCTCCCGCGCCGTCAGCCGAGGGTTGTCCACCAGGACGGTCTCGGTGCCCACAAGTATGGCGTCGATCAGGCGCCGCAATCCGTGGTTGTCGGCAAGCGATTCAGGGCTGGAGATCCATTGGCTGGTTCCGTCGGCGGCCGCGATCCTGCTGTCGAGGGTCTGGGCAATGTGGAGCGTGACGAAGGGGCGCCTGGCGTCCACCGCGTTGAACCACTCGCGGTTCAGCTTCAAAGCCTCGGCCGCGGCGAGCCCGGACCGCACATCCACGCCGGCAGCGCGCAGCCTGCCGGCACCGCCAGCGGCTGGATCGTGGGGATCATCGACGGCGTAAACCACCCGTGATATGCCGGCGTCAATGATCGCAGTGGTGCACGGTCCTGTGCGACCTACGTGGTTGCAAGGCTCCAAGGTCACCACCATGGTTGTTCCCGCGAGGTCGAGGCCTTTCGCCTTCGCCTTGGCGATCGCATCCGCCTCGGCATGTGGCGTGCCTGCGCCGCGGTGGTAACCCGTGATGAGCTGTTCTCCGTTGGGCCCGAGCACAACCGCACCCACCAAGGGATTGGCACCACGGTGTCCCCGCAGGGCCACGTGCAGCGCCGTGTCCATGGCCGCGGACTCAGCTTCCGAAAAATTCGGTTCAATAGCGTCGCTCATGAGAGGGCTCCTGCGGTTTCCGGCTCGGGCGTTGGCCTGAGCGGCCGGCTTTCACGTCGGTCTGCGCGCCACCAGACGAAGAATCCGGCAAGGGTGAAGAACCCGTAAAAGAGGTACATGAAGGCGCTGGCAAAATAGCCCGCGCTGAAAAGCAAGGGAACGCCCACAATGTCCACGGCGACCCAGATCAGCCAGAATTCGGTCCAGCCGCGCGCCATGCCATACGTCGCCAGGAGTGAACCCATGAAGGTCCAGGCGTCCGCCCACACAGGGGGGTAGGAACCCATGGAAGCGAAGACGGGAGTGAGTGCGGCTGTTCCCGCAATCATGGCGGCCACCATGCCGACCCGCGCTGTGGGGCTTGCCCAGCCGGGCACGATGGCGTGGCCATGCGCGCCTGCTTCGAGTCCCCGGCGCCAGCGGTACCAGCCGTAGACGGCGACCGTAATGAACATCATCTGGCGTCCGGCCTGGCCCCACAGGGTTGCCGGCGAGGCGGCGCCGAAGACGTTGCCCAGAAAGACCGTGAGCAGGAGCAGGTTGCCCGCGATTCCGATGGGCCATGCCCAGACTTTGCGGCGCATGCCGCCCAGGGCGCTGGTGAGCCCGAAAATGTTGCCTAGCACTTCGCGAAGAACAAGCACAGATCCGCCTACGGGAATCTGTGCTTCGAAGAGCCATCGCAGAAAGTCCATGTCGTTCCTTCCCTCGAATGCCGCGATGGCTCCGGGGGTGTACGACAGCGCGATGCCGGGCGCACGAAACGCCCAAGCATGACTGTACGTGCTTCTCCCATCCAGACTTTAACTGTCGGTACTGGAGTTCCACCAGTTCAACCGTCCGCCGTCGAGAATCCCGTGAGGGAAACGCGATGGCTCGCGGGTCGCGGACTATAACCGCCGGTTCGGAATTACACCGACCCCGGAGCACGTATGTGTGTTGCTATTCTGACACAACTGGAGGCATGGACGATGTATTCCCGGTGCAATATGCATGCCATTGCGTCATTGTTGTCACATTGCCGCGAGGCCTGCCGCCCGGAGCCGCTTAATGGCGGCAGCGGGGTCCTCATGTCCGTACACCGCGGAGCCCGCAACGAACACATTCGCACCGGCTTCTGCTGCCCGGACAATGGTCTCCTCGGTCACGCCGCCGTCGACCTGGATGGCGACGCCGATACCCGAGCCCTCGATCGCCGCCCGCGCCCGCCGGATCTTCGGCAGGGTCACGTCCAGGAAGGACTGCCCGCCGAAGCCAGGCTCCACGGTCATGATGAGGAGCATGTCCAGTTCGCTGAGCATGTCCAGGTACGGTTCCACCGGAGTGGCCGGACGGAGGGCCATGCCTGCCTTCGCACCGCGGGCACGGAGCTCACGCGCGAGCTTGATGGGAGCCATCGCCGCTTCCGCGTGGAAAGTCACGGAAGCCACGCCTGCGTCGGCGTAGGCCGGTGCCCAGCGGTCGGCGTCGGCGATCATCAGGTGGGCGTCGAGCGGCACCGGGCTCACGGCCTGGATCCGCTCCACCACCGGAAGGCCGAGCGTCAGGTTCGGCACAAAATGGTTGTCCATGACATCGACGTGGACGGCGTCGGCGTTGCTGATTCTCTTCAGCTCGGCTTCCAGGTTCACGAAGTCCGCGGACAGGATGCTCGGGTTGATACAGCACTCAGTCAAGGCAGTTCCCTCAGTGTTGGTGGCGGTCTGGTGGTTGTGGCAATTCTCCAGCTTAGGTACGCGGGACGTTCAGCCGGGGAAAGGCGCCGAAGGTTACGGCTTCTTCCGGATCAGCGCCAGGAACATCGCGTCGGTTTGATGCACGTGCGGCCACAGCTGGGCGGTCAACTCGTGCCCGGCGCCGAGGTTGCCGCTCAGGCTGACAGCGTCCAGGGCCGCACCGGCGTCGATCTGCTCCAAGTCGTCCCGCTTGCGCAGGACATCGCTGACGACGGCGGTGGTTTCGGCCGGGTGCGGGGAGCACGTCACGTACGCCACCACTCCGCCCGGTTTGACGGCGTCGATGGCCGAATGGAGCAATTCACGCTGCAGCGGTCCGAGATCGGCAAGGTCCTTGGGGGTCCGGCGCCAGCGCGACTCGGGCCTGCGCCGCAGGGCGCCCAGGCCGCTGCAGGGAACGTCGACCAGCACGCGGTCGAAGCCCCCCGGTTGTTCCGTGCCGACGTCGCGGCCGTCGCCAACCCTCACGGTCCAGGAGCCCGCGGGAACCGCAGAGAGGGCTTGGCTGACCAGCTTGGCCCGGTGTTCCGCCGGTTCGTTGGCCAGGAGGGTCGCACCTTCCTGGTGGGCGAGGGCTGCCAGCAGCGCGGCCTTGCCGCCTGGACCGGCACACAGGTCCAGCCATTTCTCGCCGTCTTGGGTGGCCTGTCCGAGGTCCACACCCGCGACGGCGCGGGCTACCAGCTGCGATCCGACGTCCTGGACGCGCGTGGTGCCCTCGCGGATGGAGGACATGCGCCCCAGGTCGCCGCCGCTGGACAGCGCCGAGTCGATCACGAGTTCACCGGGAGTGGCCCCGTCCTCCAGGGCTTCATCGAGGTTGCCGATGCCGGGAAGCGCCACGAGGTTCACCACAGGGGCGGCGTTGTCGGCTTCGAGCAGTTCGGTGATTTCACTCGCGGGACGGCCATGCATGACGAGCGACTGGCGCAGCGCCCTGACGATCCATTCCGGGTGCGCATGGCGTATGGAGGCGATCCTGGTTTCGTCGGTCTCGTTCTCCAGCAGGTGGTCGAGCCACTCCGGGAGCGTCCGGGCGGTGACTTTTCGGAGCACGGCGTTGATGAGCGACGACGGGCCGGCCCCGATGACCGCGCGGGCCAGCCCGACAGTCTGGTCGAGGGCTGCGTGCGCAGGAACGCGCATGGCGAGCAATTGGTGGGCACCCAGCCGCAATGCATCCAGGACTGCCGGATCGAGTTGGTCGAGCGGCCGGTCGACACACTCGGCCAGGACGGCGTCGTACATTCCTTGGCCGCGCAGCGCTCCGTAGCTCAGTTCGGTGGCGAATCCGGCGTCGCGCTTGTCGAGGTGGTGGTGGCGGATCCGTGAGGGCAGCACGAGGTTCGCATACGCGTCTTCCGAAGCGACCGCGCGCAAGACTTCGAAGGCCACCAGTCGCGCCGGATCCGCGCGTCGGGTCCGCTGGGACGGTGCGTTGGTGGTGAAACCGCGTTGCGGGCCCCTGTTGCGTTCGCGGCCTTGGGCGTTGCGGCTGCTTTCGCCGCGGGGACCGCGGTTGCCGTGGCTACCGCCGTCCCTGTTCCCACTGTTGTCGGAGCCGCGCCGGCCGGACTCATTCATTCGAATTCCACGCTTTCTGGTGTTGCCAAACCACGGGCCCAATCGGCCGACGGCATCATCTTTTTGCCCGCAGGCTGGATCTGCCCGAGCTGCACCGCATGGGATCCGGTCCCGACCAGGACGTTCTTGCCGTCAATCCGGATCTTGCCGGGTGCAAGGTCCCGGATGTCCGGGCGCAATCCCACGGGTTCCAGCTTGACCCGCTGCCCGTCGAGCATGGTCCACGCTCCCGGTTCGGGGGTGACCCCCCGGGCCCTGCGGTTGATGGCGAGGGCCGGTTGCCTCCAGTCGAGCCGGCCGTCGTCGAGCGTCAGTTTGGGCGCGAGCGAAACGTCGCCTTGCTGGGGCACCGGAGCCGCACTGCCGGACTCGACGGCGGACAGAGTCTGGGTGAGCAGGACCGCGCCGCTGCGGGAGAGCCGTTCCAGCAAGTCGCCCGCCGTGTCTTCGGGGCGGACGGTTTCCGTCAACGTCCCGAAAACCGGCCCGGTGTCGAGTCCTTCTTCCAGGTGGAAGGTGGCCGCCCCGGTGATGTCATCGCCGGCGATGACTGAGCGTTGGACCGGTGCGGCGCCCCGCCAGGCGGGGAGCAGGGAGAAGTGGAGGTTGATCCAGCCGTGGCGCGGCACACCGAGTGCGGCTTTGGGGACAAGGCCTCCATAGGCCACGATTGCGGCGACGTCCGGCTCATATGAAGCGATCCGCTCCGTTGTCCCGGCGTCCACCTTGGAGGCGTGGATGATGTCGATGCCGAGTTCAGCGGCACGTGCTGCCACGGGCGACGGCGTCAGGATCCGTTTGCGGCCGGTCGGGGCATCCGGCCTGGTCAGCACCGCCACGACCTCGAAACCCGCCTCGATCAGCGCGTCAAGGGAGGGGACGGCGACGGCCGGAGTGCCGGCGAAGAGCACCCTCATTCGGCGGCGCCGAAGCTGCCGAAGCTGGAGCCCACGGTGTTGGCCCTCTTGGCGGTGGTCCGTTCGGTCACGGAGTGGTAGTCCGCCGCGCGGATGGCCCGGAGGGCGGTTTTCCGGTCCTCACCCTCGAGGCGGTCAGTGAACAGGATCCCGTCAAGGTGGTCGGTCTCGTGCTGGAAGCAGCGGGCAAGCATGCCCTCCGCCTCGACGGACACGGGATTGCCGTGCAGGTCCACGCCGGTGGCACGGGTGGTCCTGCGGCGGCGGACCGGGAACGCGAGTCCGGGAATGGAGAGGCAGCCTTCCACTTCGTCGGGCTGGAAATCATCGCTGCTCTCGAGCACGGGGTTGATGATGTGGCCTTCCACGCCGCCGATCCGGTAGGTGAAGACCCGCTGGCTCACGCCGACCTGCGGCGCGGCGAGCCCTGCACCGTCCACGTCTTCCATCGTCTCGGTCATGTCCGACACAAGTTTGGCGAGCTCAGGCCCGAATTCCGTGACTGGATCAGCAACTGTGCGGAGCACGGGATCGCCGATGATACGGATACTCAAAATGGCCATGTGCTGTCTTTCCTCACGATCGGCGAAGCTTCGGTCCCGTCAAAAGGGGCCTAGGCCAGTTTAGTTGAGCCTGCGGATGCCGTGGCGGCAGGGTACGACGGCGGAGCCACAGGGAGCAGCGCCGTTCCGGCTGCGGCCACGTCGGCAGACATCTCCCACACTCTCTTCAAGGCGCAGAACTTCCACCAATGGTGTTTGAGGACGTCCGGGTTGGCCCGCTGGGGACGCACTTCGGTCTCGCCGATAGCCACCGCGAGGAGAACCGGGTTTTCACCGTATTTCCACGGCTCCCACTCCCCTGCCACTGGATCCACAAGGCTCTCCTCGGCTTTCATTCCCGCGACAAGCTGCATGACCACCTTGTCATCGAGGGGCTTCACCGTTCCATCGCGGGTGGTGCCTTTGGTCTTGTAGTCGATCAGGCAGACCCTGCCATTGATTTTGGCCACGAGGTCCAGGGTTCCGGCGTAGCCCACGCTGGCGTTCCACACGGTGATCTCGGGCGCGATGGGTTCCACCCGGTACAACTCCCACCATTCATCGAAGCGGGCCGCGAACGCTTCCTCTCCGTGTGAAACGAGCTCATCGAGTGTTTCCTTCACGCGGTGCGGGCGTCCGAGGGCGCGGAGCGCCACTTGCTCGCAGTAGTTGTGCACGCGGTCTCCGCGGCGCGCAGCGTCGTCCCGGTACACCTCCGCTGCCTTGGCGGCTTTGTTGACCGCCTGCCTCAACTTGGCAGGACTGGAAAGGTGCTGCGGGAGTTCGGGGTCTTTCGCCAAGCTGCTGGCACCCATGTAGCCGAACCAGCCGTCCAGGGAATGGGCCTGCTGGCCGATCACCGTGGTGATGGAAGGAACCGAGAAGGCCTCGGACGTGGACCGGGCATACATCCGGCCGTATTCGGTGGCATGGGCAAGCAGTGGATCTGTCATGGGAAAACTCTTTCACACACCGCTGACAAGAAGACGCGGAGCCTTTGTGGCCGACCACGAGACGTCCCGGGCGCGCTATTTAGCGCGCTAGTTAACAAGACCGTACGCATGGTGCACTTGGTTCTGTGACTCACGGTGCCATAATTGGTCACGTCCTCGGCTACGGGAGCAAATCTTGGTCCTCGATATAACAACCCTGCGAGTCGCCCTTGGCGTTGTCGCCCTGACGCTGCTCCTTTTGTTCTATGCATCCTTCAGGCGCACGCGATCGTCCTACAACGGGTGGTGGTGCATCGCACTCCTGTGCTTCCTGGCTGGAAACCTGGCCTTCCTCCTCAACGGGACGCCACATCAAGTCTGGGCGAATCCCTCGGGGAACGTCCTGTTGGTGGCGGGCGCGCTGAGCGTGTGGACCGGCGCCCGGTCCTTGAGGATGCTGCCGCCCCCCAAATGGCAGTTTGCTACTGCGTGTGGGGTCACGGCCCTTGCCTCCGTGTTGGAGAGCCCCGGTTACAACACCTGGTCCGGAGGCTTGGTATATCTGGGGTTCATGACGCTGGGCATCGCTTTGGCGTCCCGCGATCTGTGGCGCCTGGATTCCAGCTACTCCCATGTGCACAAGTCGATGGCCTTGGCCGCCGGTTTCCTTGCCGCCTACTATTTTTGCCGCCTTGCCGTTTACCTCGTCGAAGGTCCCACCGGCCCGACCTTCCGGATGTATTTTGGCCCGTCGATTGCCAGCCTCGTCACGCTGGTACTCCTGGTTGCCGTGTCCTTCAGCATGACCGCCCTCAGCAACGATCAGCTGATCAACCGGCTCAGTGAGCGCGCTGCCCGCGACAACCTGACCGGGCTTCTCAACCGTGGCACTTTCATGGACCTGGCCACCCAGGAACTCGAGCGCCTCCACGCTTCAAGCTCGGTCGCTTCCTTGATCCTGGCCGACCTGGACCACTTCAAGGCGATCAACGATGAGTACGGCCATGCCGCCGGCGACGCCGCGCTGCAGGCATTCGCGGCTGCGTGCAACGAGTCGGTACGATCCACCGACCTGGTCGGACGATACGGGGGCGAAGAGTTCATCCTGCTTTTGCCGGGAGCCAGCCAGGAACGGGCCGAAAGCATCGCGGCCGACATCAATCGTGCCTTGGCGGCACGCAAAGACCTCGAGGACATCCACATTCCTACCGTGAGTTACGGAGTCACCTCCACCGGGTTCGACGCCGTCGACCTCACCGCGATGATTGCCGCTGCAGACGCGGCCCTCTACGAAGCCAAGTCACTCGGAAGGAACAGGGTGGTCAGGGCAGCGCCCCGCGGATAACAGCGAAGCTCCCACATGTGACTTACATCACAAGATACTGTGATTTGAACCACACGGGGTTTCGATTGTGACTTGCATACTCAGGTGTAACCTGATATGCGACACCAGTGATGGTGCTGGTGCTGACCAAGGAGTCGTGCCATGAGTATCGAATCAAGTTCTGCCGCGGGAACCACCCCGGCCGATAGTGGTCACCGGGCTGGAAACCCCCTCTCAGCCCAGAGTGTTGCGGCATCCCCGCAGGCGAGCGCCAGTCCCCCGTTTGCCGATCCTGCAGCCTTGGGTTTGGGCGCATTCGCGTTGACCACTTTTGTCTTGAGCGTCGTCAATGCCGGCCTGATCGCCAAGGGCGACGAACCCGTGGTCCTTGGGTTGGCTCTCTTCTACGGCGGCCTCGCACAGTTCGGCGCCGGGATCTGGGAATTTGCCAACCGCAACGTCTTCGGCGCGACGGCCTTCTGCTCGTACGGGGCGTTCTGGCTGTCCTTCTGGTTCCTGGCCCAGTTCAGCGCGGCCGGCCTTCCACCGGCGGACGCCGGCAAGGGCGTCGGCCTCTACCTGCTGGCGTGGGCCATCTTCACCGCCTACATGACCATTGCCGCGTGGCGTGTCAGCATGGGCGTCTTCGCGGTTTTCGTTGCCCTGACGCTGACCTTCATCGCCCTGTTCATCGGCGCCTTCGCCGCGTCCGCCGCCATGACGATGCTCGGCGGCTGGCTGGGCATTGTGACTGCGCTCATCGCCTGGTACTGCTCCCTCGCGGTGGTCGCGAACTTTACGTTCAAACGAGTCCTGCTTCCCGTGGGACCACGGTGACCGGTGATGGCCGACTACCCGACAGAACCGGATGAAACCCTCGCAAACCTGCTGCACGAACAACGGCGATTCCCCCCGGAAGCCGGCTTTACCGCCCAAGCCAACGCCACGGCGTCGGACTACGAAGAGGCCGACGCCGACAGGCTGGCTTTTTGGGCGAGGCAGGCGGAGCGGCTGGACTGGTCGCAAAAATGGTCAGAGGTCCTGGACTGGTCCAACCCGCCATTCGCCAAATGGTTCGTCGGGGGCAAGCTGAACGCAGCCTACAACTGCCTGGACCGGCATGTCGTCGCCGGCCGCGGAGACAAAATCGCCTACTACTTCGAAGGGGAAGGCGGAGATACCCGCACCATCACCTATGCCCAGCTCACTGACATGGTCCGCCAGGCAGCG
The DNA here is from genome assembly GCF_030209795.1 of Arthrobacter sp. efr-133-R2A-63. Taxonomy (NCBI): domain Bacteria; kingdom Bacillati; phylum Actinomycetota; class Actinomycetes; order Micrococcales; family Micrococcaceae; genus Arthrobacter; species Arthrobacter sp. efr-133-R2A-63. The sequence goes on from NZ_JARVRG010000012.1 coordinate 55,431, forward strand.
AATACGTTGACTGATTTGGGCGTCACGGCAGGAGACCGGGTGGCCATCTACATGCCGATGATCCCGGAGACCATCGTGGCGATGCTGGCTTGCGCCCGGATCGGGGCTCCGCACACTGTCGTCTTCGGCGGGTTCTCCGCGGACGCCCTGCGGACGCGGATCCACGACTGCGACGCGCGGATCGTCATCACCTCCGACGGCGCCTACCGCCGCGGCAAGGCAACCGGGCTGAAGCCCGCCGTCGACGAGGCCCTGCTGGACTGCCCGGACGTCCGCAACGTCCTCGTGGTCAGACGCACAGGCCAGGAGATCGACTGGATCCAGGGGAGGGATATCTGGTGGCATGAGTCGGTTGAGTTGGCGTCCACTGACCACCAGGCCGAAGCTTTCGATGCCGAGCATCCGCTGTACGTGATGTACACCTCGGGGACAACCGGCAAGCCCAAGGGCATTCTGCACACCACCGGCGGCTACCTCACGGCGTGCGCCTACACGCATTGGGCTGTGTTCGACCTGAAAGCGTCCTCCGACATTTTCTGGACAGCGGCGGACATCGGATGGGTCACCGGGCACAGCTACATCGTGTACGGTCCCCTGGCCAATGGCGCCACCTCCGTGCTGTACGAAGGGACTCCCGATACCCCGCACCAAGGCCGCTGGTGGGAAATCATCGACAAGTACAAAGTTTCGATTCTCTATTGCGCCCCCACCGCGATCCGCACATTCATGAAGTGGGGCGCCCAGATACCGGCAAAGTACAGCCTCGGGAGCCTGCGTGTGATCGGGACGGTGGGCGAGCCGATCAACCCGGCAGCGTACATCTGGTACCGGGAGAACATCGGGCACAACCGCACTCCGGTTGTGGACACCTGGTGGCAGACCGAGACCGGGTCCATCATGATCAGTCCGCTCCCTGGAGTTACGGCGGGCAAGCCGGGTGCCGCCATGAAAGCCCTGCCCGGGATCGTGGCCGACGTCGTGGATGACGCGGGGGCGCCGGTTGCCAACGGTTCCGGCGGCTATCTGGTGCTGAAGGCGCCGTGGCCCTCCATGCTGCGCACCATCTGGGGCGACGACGAGCGGTACGTGGAGACCTACTGGTCACGGTTCCCGGGTCTCTACTTCACAGGAGACGGTTCGAAGAAGGACGAAGACGGAGATATCTGGCTTCTGGGCCGGGTCGACGATGTGATGAACGTGGCAGGGCACCGGCTCTCGACGACGGAAATCGAATCGGCACTGGTGTCGCATGCGAAAGTCGCGGAAGCCGCCGTCGTCGGCGCCACCGACGAAACCACGGGGCAAGCGATCGTCGCCTTCGTCATCCTCCGCAGCGAGGCGGGCGACGGCGGCCCGGAAGTGGTGCAGGAGCTGCGTGAGCATGTTGCCAGGGAAATCGGCAAAATCGCCCGGCCCCGGCAGATCATGGTGGTGGCTGAACTGCCCAAGACCCGGTCCGGGAAGATCATGAGGCGGCTGCTCAAGGACGTCGCACAGGACCGGCCGATCGGGGATGTCACGACCTTGGCGGACTCATCGGTCATGGACCTGATCAAGGCCGGGATGCCGGGCGGAGCTGGAGGGCAGCGCTAGCCTGTGGCATCCGGACAACAAAAGGGAGCTCCTCCGGCCTGCGTTTCCGCGGCCGGAGGAGCTCCCTTTCCTGGTGGGCGATACTGGGTTCGAACCAGTGACCTCTTCGGTGTGAACGAAGCGCGCTACCACTGCGCCAATCGCCCGTGCACAAGAAGACTAACCGACCCCGGCCGGAATTCAAAAATCGGGGCAACCACCGCGAAAATGCGTGTGAATCACATTGGTGTAACTCGCAAAATCCGCGCCAATTCAAGGAACTAACGCTCATTGCGTACGATTCGGGCAGATCGATTTGGAGTTTCCCGGAACCTCCTATAGAGTTTTTACTCGTCGGAAAGCGACGGAATGCCCCCTGCGGACAGGCCGTCCAAGAAGACATGCGGACGTAGCTCAGCTGGTAGAGCACCACCTTGCCAAGGTGGATGTCGCGAGTTCGAATCTCGTCGTCCGCTCGCAGGACACTGTCACGGCATTGAGTTCTTGGAACCTCAGGAATCGTGCTTACACGGTGGGTTGGCCGAGAGGCGAGGCAGCGGCCTGCAAAGCCGTATACACGGGTTCGAATCCCGTACCCACCTCGGTGAAAACCTTGGTTTCCGGTCCAGGCCGGATTGCATTTGGGCGATTGGCGCAGCGGTAGCGCGCTTCCCTGACACGGAAGAGGTCACTGGTTCGATCCCAGTATCGCCCACCAAGGCAAGGCAACTTGCTTGTTGATGAAGGTCCGGCCCGCCGGAACGCATCATGTGCGGACGTAGCTCAGCTGGTAGAGCACCACCTTGCCAAGGTGGATGTCGCGAGTTCGAATCTCGTCGTCCGCTCTCGTATTTTAAGGTCCCGGCAACGGGCCGGCCGGCTTATGCCGATCCGGGCGATTGGCGCAGCGGTAGCGCGCTTCCCTGACACGGAAGAGGTCACTGGTTCGATCCCAGTATCGCCCACCAAGGCAAGGCAACTTGCTTGTTGATGAAGGTCCGGCCCTCCGGAAAGCATCATGTGCGGACGTAGCTCAGCTGGTAGAGCACCACCTTGCCAAGGTGGATGTCGCGAGTTCGAATCTCGTCGTCCGCTCCACCCTCCTGTCCCGGCCCGGTTCCGCTGACCTAAAGCAGGGACATTTATCCAAGCAGCTCCGCCGGAGCTGCTTTTTTTGTGCCCTGGACGCCCGCTTACGCGGTCCGCATGTTGGAAGGATCGGTAAAACTGATCGATACTACTCAGCAAAAATCACTTTATCCAATGTGATTCGGATCGCATACTTTTCTTCGGGCAGTCATTCGCCAACGCCACAAGGCAGGAGCACACAGTGAATCAACAAACACTCGTCCGTTCGATCATGAGGAAGAAACCCATTGACGACATCGAGGAGGAAAGTAAGCACAGCGGACTCTTCAAAAGCCTGGGCCTCTGGCAACTGACTGCAATCGGCGTCGGCGGCATCATCGGCGTCGGGATCTTCTCCCTGGCTGGTCTCGTGGCGCACGGAAGCGCGGACACGCCGGGCGTCGGCCCCGCTGTGCTGATTTCGTTCCTCGTCGCGGGGCTTGCCTCAGCGGCCGCAGCACTTTCCTACGCCGAATTCGCCGGGATGATTCCCCGCGCGGGATCCGCCTACACCTACGGCTACGTTGCCCTCGGCGAGGTCATCGGATGGTTCATCGGCTGGGACCTCCTGCTGGAGTACATCGCAATCGTCGCCGTCGTCGCGATCGGCATTTCCGGATACTTCGACGCGTTCCTTTCCGGGATCGGCGTCCACATGCCGGCGTGGATGACCTCGACGGCGGACGAGGGGCATGGCGGCATCATCAACCTGCCTGCCATCCTGGTCTGTTTGCTGGTCACCTGGATCCTGTCCCGTGGAACCAAGGCCTTCGGCCGCTTCGAGCTGGTGGCGGTGGCCATCAAGGTGGTCCTGATCCTGTTCATCATCGGCCTCGGCATCTTCTACATCAACACCAACAACTACAACCCGTTCATGCCCAGCGGTTTCGGCCCGGTGGTGGCCGGTTCGGCCACCGTGTTCTTCGCCGTGTTTGGCTACGACGCCATGAGCACCGCGGCCGAGGAAGCCAAGGACGGCAAGAAGCACATGCCCAAGGCGATCGTGCTCTCGCTTGTCATCGCGATGCTCCTTTACGTTGCGGCGACGCTGGTGCTCACCGGCATGCAGAATTACAAGGACATCAACCCGACGGCCGGTTTCGCCTCCGCCTTCAGCGGTGTTGGCCTGCCTGTCATCGCCACCATCATCTCGGTGTTCGCCGTCCTGTCCATCCTCACCGTCATGTTGACCTTCCTCCTCGGCGTTACCCGTGTTTGGTTCTCCATGAGCCGTGACGGCCTGCTCCCGGGCTGGTTTGCGAAGACGGACCGACATGGCACCCCGCAGCGTGTCACGTGGATTGCAGGACTTGCGTCGGCATTCTTGGCGGGCGTGTTCCCCATCAAGGCCGTTGCGGACCTGACCAACATCGGTATCCTGGCCGCGTTCGTCGTCGTTTGCCTCTCGGTCATCATCTTTCGGTACAAGAAGCCCGACGCGCCGCGTACCTTCCGGCTGCCGTTCATGCCCGTGGTTCCGGCATTCGGCATGCTTGCGTCAGCCTTCCTCATGACGCAGTTGCGTTGGGAAACCTGGCTGCGCTTTGTCGTGTGGCTGGCCATCGGACTCGTGATCTATTTCAGCTACGGCCGCAAGCATTCCCTGATGAACCCGGACAGTCCCCGCCATCAGGAGCTTTCTGCCCACGAGGCCCAGCTGTGACCCCCTCCAAGAGGCATTTGACATCCCAGTCAAATTTTCCCTTGGCACCTCCAAGGTCTCGGGTTAGGATCGAAAACGGAGGAGCGAACTGGCTCCGGGATGGAAAGGAGGTGCCCGTGGGATTATTTGACGATCTGAAGGGCAAAGTTCAGGACCTCGTTGGTGGCAATGAAGAAGCCATCAAGGATGGCATCGAATAGGCCGCCGATTTTATCGACGACTAGATGCGGTTCAGAGAGCCGCTTCCAGGTTCGTGGGCAACCTCGACGGTTTGCTGTAAGGGCTTCGGCCCGGACAGCTCCCTCCGCCAATGAGGCTCCGTAGCCGGTTCAACCGGCCAGAGCTCCCGAATACAGTTACGTCAACGGGGCACCGGTCCCGCCGCGAGGCGCCGCCGGTGCCCTTGGCGTTTAACCGCCGCGTCCTCGGCAGACGGGCCGCGGCTCCGGTAACGTGAGGGACTATGCCAGCGTCACCTCTCCACACCGGACAGACACGTCCAGCGCCCGCTTCGCGGCAGCTCTCCCGTCCGCTTGTGGCCGGAATCGTGACCGCGCTGGTCGGCTTCACTTCATCCTTCGCAGTGGTGCTCGCAGGCCTCAGGGCGATGGGGGCCACTCAGGAACAGGCCGCCAGCGGGCTGCTTGCCCTCACTCTCACCTTCGGGGTCGGAGTGCTCTGGCTGTCCTGGCGCTCGCGCCTGCCGGTTACGCTCGCGTGGTCGACGCCCGGCGCCGCTTTACTGGCAGGAGCCGGAGTGCCCGACGGCGGGTGGCCGGCCGCCGTCGGCGCCTTCCTTGTGGCCGGGGTGCTGATCGCCCTGACGGGGCTCATTCCGGCTCTCGGCAAGCTGATGGCGAAGATTCCCACGGCCCTCGCCCAGGCGATGCTGGCCGGAGTGCTCCTGTCCCTCTGCCTTGCCCCGTTCAAGGCCTTGGGCACCGCTCCCCTGCTGGTGGCTCCCGTGATCCTCTGCTGGCTCGTCATGATGAAGCTGGCGCCCCGCTGGTCGGTCCCTGCCGCATTGTTGGTGGCGTTGGCCGTCATTGGAATCTATATCGTGGCCAACGGTGCGGGCATTCCCACGAACCGGTTGTTGCCCGGGTTGCAGTGGACCACCCCCGCTTTCACGCTGAGCTCGGTGGCCGGCGTCGCGCTGCCCTTGTTCATTGTCACCATGGCATCCCAGAACATTCCCGGGGTGGCTGTGCTGAGGTCCTTCGGCTACACCGTCCCGTGGCGCCAGACAATGTGGGTGACCGGGGCAGGGACTGCGCTCGGGGCTCCCTTCGGTGGACATGCGATCAACCTTGCCGCACTGAGCGCCGCGCTGGCAGCCGGGGAAGAAGCGGGTGAGGACCGGGGCCGGCGCTGGATCGCGGCCTTCACGTCCGGCCTTGCCTACCTCGTGCTGGCAGCGTTCTCCGCCGCACTGGTGACCGTCGTGGCGGCGGCACCACCAGGGCTCCTGGAGGCCGTCGCAGGATTGGCCCTGCTGGGCACCTTGGCCTCCGCCATCGCTTCTGCGCTGGCTGTCGCCGAAGAACGCATCGGAGCCTCCGTGACGTTCCTGATCGCAGCCTCGGGCCTCAGTTTCGCGGGAATCGGCGCCGCGTTCTGGGCACTCGCCGCCGGAATCCTGGTTCGTTGGGTCCTGAAAGACAGGGAACCCCAAAACTAGAGTGGGGCAGCAGGGTCCCTACGAAGGCTCGTGGTTTTGGCCCTCACGCGCCAGGGCGGTCAGGCGGGACACGGCGCGGAAGTACTTCTTCATGTACCCGCCGGTCATCATTTCCTCGGTGAAGAGCTTGTCGAAGGGGACGCCGCTGGCAAGGATCGGGACGTCCTTGTCGTACAGGCGGTCGGCCAGCACCACGAAGCGCAGGGCAACGGCCTGCTCCGTAATGGTTGCGACATCGCGCCAGACGACCGCGTCGATTCCTGCGATCAGCTTCCGGTAACGGCTGGGGTGGACACCCGCGAGGTGGTCGATCAGGCCGCGGAAATCGTCCACGGCCACTGTCTGGCCATCGAACTCGGCGTGCATCTGCCGCTTAAGGTCTTCGGTCTTCAAGGGTGCCGGGGCTGCGGGCAAGCCGCGGTGCCTGAAGTCTTCCCCGTCGATCCTGACAACATCGAACTGGTCCGCAAGGACCTGGATCTCCCGCTGGAAGTCGACGGCGGCAAAGCGGCCGTCCCCTAGTGAACCAGGCAAAGTGTTGGACGTGGCAGCGAGCTTCACACCGGCGTCGGACAATTCACGCATGAGGCGCGACATCAGCACCGTGTCGCCCGGATCGTCGAGCTCGAATTCGTCAATGCAGACAAGCTTGTAGCTGCTCAAAGCCTCCACGGTCTTCCGGAAGGACAGGGCGCCTACCAGGTTGGTGTACTCCACGAAGGTCCCGAAGGCTTTCGGCCCGGGAGCGGAGTGCCACAGGGAAGCCAGCAGGTGGGTCTTTCCGACGCCGAATCCGCCGTCGAGGTAGATCCCGGCCCTGGTGTTGACTTTCTTGCTGAAAAGGCGCTTGAAAAGACCGTCTCCGTCGCCGGCTCCCACCGTCGCCCCGAAAGCTTCCAGGGCCTTGACCGCCGCGGCTTGGCTGGGCTGGTTCGGATCCGGCCGGTAGCTCTTGAAGGACACCGCTCCGAACCGTGGCGAAGGGTAGAAACCCTTGAGAATCTCATCCGCTGAGGCCGCCGGCGTGCGCGCGACGAGCTGTTCGATCTGTACCAATGCGGTCCGTTCTTCGTGTCGTAAGTCCCCAGCAAGAATACCGGCAATGACACGCCCCGGGCGGACACGTGATGAAGGCCATATTTCACCATATGAACGGGGAGGAGCTTTAGTCCTTGGCCCTCGATACTGTGGGATTAATGCCCGGGCACGTCCTATCGCCCGGCGCCGCCCGGTGTCAGTGAAAGTGTCAGTGAAAGGCCATACCAATGTCCTACCCCGTTGAACAGAACGAGAAGTTCGCCGCGTACGCCCACCCGGAACGGCTGGTGTCCACCGAGTGGCTCGCCGCAGCCCTTGAAGGCGGTGCGCTCGGCGACGGCAAGCTGGTTGTTGTCGAATCCGACGAAGACGTCCTCCTGTACGAGACCGGCCACATCCCGGGGGCAGTCAAGATCGACTGGCACACCGACCTGAACGATGAAGTCACGCGGGACTACGTCGACGGTGAAGCGTTCGCAGCCTTGGCGGCCGCCAAGGGAATCTCGCGTGACACCACCGTGGTGATCTACGGCGACAAGTCCAACTGGTGGGCCGCTTACGCCCTCTGGGTATTCACCCTCTTCGGCCACGAAGACGTCCGGCTCCTGGACGGCGGCCGCGACAAGTGGATCGCCGAAGGCCGCGAAGTCACCACCGACGTCCCCCAGCCCGCCGCGGGCGAATACCCTGTGATCGAACGCAACGACGCCCCGATCCGCGCCTTCAAGGACGATGTCCTGGCTCACTTCGGCAAGCCCCTGATCGACGTCCGCTCCCCCGAGGAATACACCGGCCAGCGCACCCACATGCCGGCCTACCCCGAAGAAGGCGCCCTGCGTGGAGGCCACATTCCCACCGCAGCCTCGATCCCGTGGGCACGCGCCGCTGCCGAAGATGGCACCTACCGCAACCGGACCGAACTTGAGGACCTCTATCTCGGAGAAGCAGGCCTCACGGAAGGCGACGACGTCGTGGCCTACTGCCGCATCGGCGAGCGTTCCAGCCACACCTGGTTCGCGCTGAAGTACCTGCTTGGCTTCGAAACGGTCCGCAACTACGACGGTTCCTGGACAGAGTGGGGCAATGCAGTGCGCGTCCCGATCGTCAAGGGCGCCGAGCGGGGCTCCGTCCCCGCACTCGCCGGAAAGTAGTCCGGACCTCCGTGCCTTGCCGTCCCGGCGCGGCCATATTGACGCAACAGGGAGCCAGACCGGCCCGGACCTGCGTAAGCTGGAAGTGATGAGTACCAATACCTTGCCCGCCGCACTGGCGGAAATTGTCGATGACTTCCAGGCACTGACCGAGCCCGATCGCCTTCAGCTGTTGCTTGATTTCTCGCGCGGGCTCCCGGCCTTGCCGGAACGGCTGCTGGACCACCCCGAGCTCCTGGAGCAAGTGGTGGAGTGCCAGTCGCCCCTGTTCCTGACCATTGAGCAGGAAAAGACCCCCGACGGCGTCGCGTACCGTTTGTACTTCAAGGCACCGCCCGAGGCGCCCACCACGCGCGGCTTCGCGGGGGTTTTGCACGAGGGGCTGGACGGGCTGACTGCCGCAGAGATCCTGGCTGTTCCCGACGACATGCCCGAATTGCTGGGCCTCACCCGGGCCATCACACCGCTGCGCATGCGCGGGATGACGGCCATGCTGGGGCGGATCAAGCGCAAAGTCGCCGCGGCAGACCGCTTGTTGTCCTGATCCGGGATACTCCGGGAATGGCCAGGAAACAGGCTGCACAGGGAACGCCGGCCACAGCCGTACTGGCTGCGGCCGGCGTTCCGTTCACGCTGCACCCCTATGCGCATGATCCTTCGGCGCCCAGCTATGGCCTCGAGGCAGCCGAGGTCCTCGGCATAAATCCCGGGCGGGTCTTCAAGACCTTGATGGTGGACATTGAAGGCAAGCTGGCGGTCGGCATCGTTCCGGTCAGTGGCACGCTGGATCTCAAGGCAATTGCCGCGGCTCTCGGATCCAAGAAGGCCACCATGGCCGATCCCAAGATGGCCGAGCGACGCACCGGCTATGTCCTGGGTGGAATTTCCCCGCTGGGCCAACGCCAGGCGTCGCCCACGGTGCTCGACGGATCGGCGCTGGCCTTCGGCACGATCCTCGTCTCGGGTGGACACCGTGGCCTGGACATTGAGCTGGATCCCGCAGACCTTATTCGGCTGACCGGCGCCCGGACTGCGCCGATCGGCAGCCCCTAGCAAGCGCAGGGAGCACGGGCGCCAAGGCTCTCAATCCGACGCCGGCCCGCCACGGGGCGTGAGCCGTGGAGCCAACCACGAGCTCACCAGCCGTTCCCACTTCTGCGGATCCACGTTCCACTCTTTCGTGTGGCGGGCGCCGTCGAAGGGCTCAAAGGTGACCATGTCCGGATTCTTTTCGGCGAGGCTGGCCGAGGGCTCGTAGGGAACGTATTCGTCATCCACGCTATGGATCACGAGCGTCGGAGTCCGCAGTTCGACGGCACGGGTGTCCCAGTCCATCGCCTTCAAGTCGACGGGCGCGGCGAGGCCGGTGAGGCGCCGGCCCAAAGGGTGCCCCAACATCAGCTGTCCGTAGCGGCCGACGGCGTAGGGGATCCTGTTGATCTGTGCGTGGTGTGCCAGGACGTTGACCCAGTTGATGACCGGCGCGTCCAGGACCATGGCCCTGATCACGTGGCGGTTGCGCGAAAGATCGGCCGTCTGCAGGCAGATTGCCCCGCCCATCGACCAACCGAACAGGACCACCTCGTGGGCGCCTTGGGCGAGTGCGTAGTCAATGGCGGCGTCGATGTCGTGCCATTCCGTGGACCCCAGGCCGTAACGCCCGTCGGGGGCCGACGGTGCCAGTCCGTCGTTCCGGTACGAAACCAGGAGGCTGTCGAGCCCGAGTTCGCGAGCGGTGCGCACGGCGCGCAAGCCTTCGAGCCGGGTAGCACCACGGCCATGGACCATGATCGCCCACACCTTCGCCGGCTCCCCCGCGCCCGACGGAATCAGCCACGCAGGGGCGTGGCCACCCTCGACGTCGATCTGTATGTCTTCCGAATCCAGGCCAAGCGCCGCCGGGGAGTCATAGACTGCACCGCTCCACCATGCGCGCCGGGCTGTCGCCAGATCCCCGCTGTAGACTTCCTCGACTTCGCGCTGCACCGTCCGCTCAGCGGGTGAATAGGACACGATCCGTCCGATCCGCGCGAACCCCGTCCCGCCCGCGAAGTAGAGGCTGAAGACGCCGTCGACAGTGGTGTCCGGGGTCGCTGCGAGGATGACCTGAAGCCCTTTGTCGCCGCGCACCACCGCCAACACTTCCTGGTCGGCTTCCCGCGTTGAAGGGGTGATGACCCGCCGGGCGAAATAGGCTGCGAGCGCGGAAGACCCTGCGCCGAGCAAGCCGGCGATGCCGCTTCCGGCAACGATCCCGGCAACGGCCCATTTGGCGCGCACGGACATTTTCGCGCCGTTCTCAACGGTCGGAGCAGCTCGGGTCATGGATGCCATATGACCATTCTCCCGGTTGCGGGGCAGTGTTCCGAACAGCGCCCCCTGGGGCGTTTCGTCCCGGGACGCGACGCCATAGCAACAACAGAATTGCCGCGCCAAACCATGCCTCCCGGCGCAGCTCAGGTCTACGCTGTAGCCATGAGTGAACCAATCGTGATCCTTACCGAAGAGCCTCTCGGCCCGGACGACCGCGTCAATATTGCCAAGCTGATCGACGGCGGAGACTCGCCCCTGGTGGTGTTGGTGCCGTCGAACACGGAACGGCACTTGTTGGTCGACTTCCTCGAGAACCTCTCGCTGCTTGACGTAGCCAAGGCATTCCGGGACCTGGTCGCGGAGGCACCGGATCCCCAGTCGGAGCGGGCACAGGCTGCGGAGACCTTGTCGGCTTCCCTCGTCGCCTTGGATGGGCTGGGTGGCGGCGTCACGGGTGAAATCGTCGACGGCGGTGCCGTGGCGGGCTTGGTGTCCAAGGTCAAGGCACTCAACGCGGCACAGGCCGTCGTGGTCACCCGCCCGCACGCGATCGCCGATACCTTCCACACGGACTGGGCGAACAAGGCCCAGGACCAGTTGGGGCTGCCCGTGCTTCATCTCTATGCCGGCTCGGGATTTATCGGCGACTCGTGAACGTTGGAGAGAGCATGAGCACTGCAGACAACAGGAAATATTTCCAAGCAGCGGACCCCTTGGCCGGGGTTCCCCACCAGGACGTCCCGAAGGACGGGCAATGCGTGGAGAAAACGGACGCGGAGTGGCGCGAGGAACTTACCCCTGAGGAGTTCAGGGTCCTCCGCCGGGCCGGAACGGAACGCCCTTACACGGGTGAGTACTGGGACACCCATACAGCGGGCGTGTACCAATGCAGGGCGTGCGGCGCAGAGCTATTCACCAGCAATGAGAAATTCGATTCCCATTGCGGCTGGCCGTCCTTCTGGGCCCCGCTCGCGGAAGGCACTGTCCGGTACATCCATGACCGCACTTTGGGAATGGAACGGGTGGAGGTCCGGTGCGCCACGTGCGATTCGCACCTGGGACACGTTTTCGAGGGCGAGGGCTACGGCACGCCGACTGACCAGCGGTATTGCATCAACTCCGTTTCGCTCAAGCTCGTCGAATCCCCGGCAGGGCAGTAAATCCGGACCCCGGCTCCGGAAGCAAACGACAAGCTACCGGCGGTCCCCCGCGGCCAGCCCTCCCCGGGCTGGATCTTCCGGGGGCTGCCGGAACCACTTGCACAAGAGTTTCTTATGCTCGTGCCGCTTTTGAATTAGCTACTCTGACTGCTTGCTACGCTCACCTCAGAACAATGATTCTTGAGGAAAGGCACCGTCGACGATGACCACCACCGTTACCACCACCCGTCCGCGCATCACGTCGGACAACCGGGACTGGATCTCCCTGAAGGCCGCAGCCACCGCGCTGCAGACATTCCAAAGCCAGGACGGTTCAATCCAGGATTCCCTCCACCATGAGGCTGCCCGGGCCTACACAGCCACCATCATGGAGGCCATCACGGCCCTGGCTCCTGCGTTCCCGCACGACGCTGCCTATCTTGACCTCCTGGTGGAAGATTTCGGCCGCTGGGCCCACGCCGGCTTCGGAGTCCCGGACTTCCTCGACTCGCTCCTGGCGTTCCAGCCGCAGGAACACCGTGAAGACGGGCTCCAGCACCTCGTGGTATTCCCCATGTACACCCAGAACGGCAGCACGAGCCGACTCGTGGAAGCCGTCCTGATCGAAGTGATCTGGCCCGAGTTCATCGGCGCATTGGAGGCCGGAGACTACTCCAACAAGCTGTTCGTCCCCATCCGCTTCCTGGACTTCACTCCCGGCTACGACACCAATTCGGCCGTGCTCTTTCCCGAGACCGTCGCAGTGCGCGAAACGCCCGCCTTCACGTGGGGCGCCATCTTCGCCGACCGCGAGGCCGCACGCTTCCGCCGTGTCCTCAAAGCGGCCGCCGCAACCACCTCCCTTGAGCTGCCGGCGGATGCCGCCGAGCTCCTGGATGACCAGGAACTCACGCAGCGGACGTTCGTCATGTGGGACCTGATCCACGACCGCACCCACATGCGCGGCGACCTTCCCTTCGATCCGTTCATGATCAAGCAGCGGATGCCGTTCTTTCTCTACTCGCTCGAAGAGCTCCGCTGCGACCTGACAGCCTTCCGAGAATCCGTCCGGATCGAAAAGGACGAGGACGCTTCCCCCGACGCCCGGCGCCACGCGAAGCTCGTGCAGTACGCGGTCATCTTCGACCGCATCTTCCGGTTCGCCATCACCGGCAACCGGGTCCGCAATTACGACGGCCTGGGCGGCCAGCTCCTCTTCGCCTGGATGCACCAGCACCACGTCCTGCACTGGACCGACAGCAAGCTCAGCATCGACTGGGACGAGGCGGCCGACGTCGTCGTCGAACTCGGCGCCCGGATCGAAGAACTGTACTGGCGCTCCATCGACCGCCCCAAGGCCGCCCACTGGCTCGCAGCGTATAAGCTCATTTCCGGTACGGTCACTCCCCACCCGGCTTCGGTCTGGGCGAAGGGCCCAGAGGCACTGCCGCTCGACGGGCCGCCCCGCGGCCTCACCGACCAGGTCCTCGACGACGAATTCCCCCTGTCCATGTTCTACGAAGCACTGGAGAAGAAAATGCGTCCGATCATCGAATCAACCACCGGTATCACCGGGCAGACCGCAGCCTCATGACGGGCGAACCGCTGACTGTCGTCGTCACGGGCGGCAGTAACTCCTCCGGCATCGCCGTGGCCCGCGCCTTCGCCCAGGCCGGGCACCGGGTCTTCACGATCGGCTCCAACGAGGCCCGCATCAAGGCCGCCGCGACCGAGGCGGGCAACGACGTCACTCCCCTCGTGTGCGATCTTTCCCGGCTGGAGTCTGTGCGCGAACTCGCCGCGGAGATCCACCAGAGCACGGAAAGGGTCGACGGCGTCGTCCACCTGGTCGGTGGGTGGCGCGGCGCCAAGGGAATCGAAGACCAGCCGGACGAAGACTGGGCCGCGCTTGAGCAAAGCGCCATCACCACCCTGAGGAACGTCTCCAGGGTTTTCTACAAGGCTCTCGCGTCCTCCCCCACGGGTCGTTTCGCCATGGTGAGTTCGACGGCGGTCGCCGCACCCGCCGCGGGAGCCGCCACCTACGCCGCCGCCAAGGCTGCGGCGGAGACCTGGACCCTGGCCCTGGCCGACGGGTTCCGCCGCGATCAATCAGGCAATAAGGACGAACCTACGGACCAGCACAGTGCGGCCGTCGTCTTCGTGGTCAAGTCGCTCCTGGACGCGGCGATGCGGCGGGAACACCCGGAACGGAAATTCCCCGGATACACGGACGTCGACGACTTGGCGGCGGCCGCCGTCGGGCTCTTCGACAAGCCGGCAGCGGAACTGAACGGACAGCGCCTCCTCCTGGCCAAATAGACTGAAAGCGTGAACGAACAAGTGACGAGCACTACAGAAGAATTCCCGGCTGCCTTCGATACGGAAGCCGGCGGGCGCCTCCACGATCCCTCCATCCGCGGATTCGCCTCGGACAACTACTCAGGAGTCCACCCCGAAATCCTGGCGGCCCTCGCCGCAGCCAATGGCGGCCACCAGGTCTCTTACGGGGAGGACCAATACACGGAACGGCTCCAGGAAGTCATGGAGCAACACTTCGGCGAGGGCATCGAATGCTTCCCCGTCTTCAACGGGACCGGCGCGAACGTGTTGTCCCTGCAATCACTGTTGCCGCGCTGGGGTGCCGTCATCTGCGCTTCGACCGCCCACATCAATATGGACGAGAACGGCGCGCCGGAGCGGATCGGCGGCATCAAGCTGCTCCAGGTCCCCACTGTGGATGGCAAGCTGACCCCCGGGTTGATCGACCGCGAAGCCTGGGGCTGGGGCGACGAGCACCGTGCGCAGCCCCTGGCGGTCTCCATCACGCAGACCACGGAGCTCGGCACGTGCTACACGCCGGAAGAGATCCGGGCGATCGCCGACCACATCCATGCCAAGGGCATGAAACTGCACATGGACGGCGCCCGGCTCGCCAATGCCGCCGCACACCTTGGGTTGCCGTTGCGGGCCTTCACCCGCGACGCCGGAGTGGACATTTTGTCCTTCGGCGGTACCAAGAACGGGCTGCTGTTCGGCGAGGTTGTCGTTGCCCTGAATCCGGAGGCCGCCCACGGACTGAAGTTCCTGCGCAAGATGAACATGCAGCTTGCCTCCAAGATGCGCTTCATTTCGGTCCAGTTCATCGCGCTTCTTGAGTCCGGGCTGTGGCTTCGCTCTGCGGAACACGCCAATGCCATGGCCTCGCGGTTGCGTACAGCCGTCGACTCCATCGAGGGTGTGGAGCCGACCCAGGCCACAGAGTCCAACGGCGTCTTCGCGGTCCTGCCCGCCGGCGTCGCTGATCGCCTCCGATCCTCCTTCAAGTTCTACGACTGGAACGAAGCGAACCGCGAGGTGCGCTGGATGTGCTCCTTCGACACCACGGAAGAGGACATCGATTCCTTCGTTGCCGCAATCAAGCGCGAACTGGCGTCCGCATAGGGCATGGGACGGGGCGGCGTGGCTTCAAGGTTTCGCCGCCCCTGACACATAATCTGCGAAGGTGAACGCACTCGCACAGGTTCCCGCGGATTTCTTGCATGCGTTGGGAACGCTACGAAAAGCAAAGTGCCGGAGCGAGCTGCGCCTCGCGGAAATCCCGGCGCCGTCCCGCCTGGCGCCCTTTGCCGTGGCCTTGGGCGCCGAGGTCTTCAGCCGGTCGGCGCGTCCCGGCCAGACTCCTGTCCATGGCCCCGCGGCCATGGCATTTTCCCGTGAGAACAACGCGGGATCCCCCGGCGCGGCCGATGACGACGACGATGAGCTCGCAACAGGCAGGTTCATCCTGCTCCACGATCCCGACGGCTCGGCTGTGTGGGACGGGGAATTCAGGATCGTCACCTATATCCGGGCCCAGCTCGAAGCCGACATGGGCAACGATGCCATGCTCGGTTCCGTGGCCTGGACGTGGCTCGTGGACGCCCTGGAGAACCACTCAGCCCGGTACCGGGCCGCGGGCGGAACGGCCACGCGCATCTTGTCCGAGAGTTTCGGCACTTTGGCCGAAAGACCGGAAACCATCGACATCGAACTCCGTGCCTCATGGACACCTGCGTCTTCCGATGTCCAGGCCCATCTGGAGGCCTGGTGTGACATGGTCTGCACGTTCGCAGGGCTTCCTCCCCTGCCTCCCGGCGTCACGCCCCTGCCGAACCGGAGGCTCACATGAAGCCTGTGACGGTCCGCTGGAAGCTCCGGCCGTACCGGCCAGGCACAGAGTCGGTAAACTGAAGGCACCATGACCCCTGAAAACCTGGAACCCACCACGGCCGGCGCTCCGGCTGCTGATCCCACACCACACATCACGGTAGACGGCTTTGAAGGTCGGATACCCGAGATCATCGATCTGGATGCCCCGCGCGAGGGCGTGCCCCTTGTCATCGACACGCTCGCCGGCCTGGAGCGGTGCGCGGCCGCCATCGCCGCAGGATCGGGCCCCGCCGGGGTCGACGCCGAGCGGGCCTCCGGCTTCCGATACGGGCAGCGCGCCTTCCTGGTGCAGATCAGGCGCGACGGCGCAGGAACCTGGCTGATCGACCCCGAACCCTTCGATGACTTGAAAATCATCAACGAGGCGCTGCGCGGCGTCGAGTGGATCCTGCACGCCGCCACGCAGGATCTTCCGTGCCTGGCCGAGCTTGGCATGTGGCCCGACAAGCTCTTCGACACGGAACTCGCCGCACGCCTCGCCGGGCTGCCCCGCGTAGGCCTCGCAGCCGTCATCGAGCAGCTCCTCGGCTTCGGCCTCGCGAAGGAGCACTCGGCCGCCGACTGGTCCACCCGGCCCCTCCCCGAACCGTGGCTGCGGTACGCGGCCCTCGACGTCGAGGTGCTCGCCGAACTGCGTGAAGAACTCATCGAACTCCTGGAAACAGACGGCAAGCTCGAATTCGCCGAACAGGAATTCGCGGGCATCCTTGGAGCAGGCCTTCCGGTGCCGCGGGTGGACCCGTGGCGCAAGACTTCCGGGTTGCACCAGATCCGCGACCGCCGTCAATTGGCTGCCGTGCGTGAGCTTTGGTACGAACGGGATCAGCTCGCGCGCAAACGGGATGTTGCACCCAGCCGCCTCATTCCCGATTCCGCCCTGGTCGCCGCGGCCAAGGCCATGCCGGCAACCGTTCCGCAACTCCTGGCCACCAAAGGCTTCCACGGGCGGGCCGCACAGCGCGAAGCACCACGCTGGCTGCGCTGCATCGCCGGCGCACGGAACACCGAGGACCTTCCGCCGCTGCACCTTCCAACCAACGCTCCCCCACCGCCGCGTGTCTGGACAGACCGCGATCCCGACGCCGCGGCGCGCCTGGGCACTGCACGGCCCCGGCTTCAGGAAGCGGCCGATGGGCTCAAGCTCCCCGTGGAGAACCTGCTCACCCCGGATTACATGAGGCGCGTGCTGTGGCGGCCTCCGTCGGACATCACCGTGGAGTCCGTGTCGGAAGAGCTGCGCGCCCTCGGCGCCCGCGAGTGGCAAATCGCCATCACGGCGCCGATCCTCACCGAGGCGTCACTGAATCCGCAACCGTTGCCGCCCAAGGAACCCAAAGAGCCGCGGAACCCGGCTTCCAAGGAACGAACCCCGGCCCCTTAGCGGAAGGTTCCGGCACCCCCCGGCGTCGCCCGCTCACAAACAAACCCTTCCGGCGCGACCCCCGCTCACATACAAGCCTGTTTCCACGTCCATTCATGAGTGATGTGAGCGAGGGTCCGTCGGAAACCCTTCATACGTGAGCGGGCGTCCGGCGGAAAGCCCCCATATGTGAGCGAGGATCTCCTTGCGCGCTAAGTTACTGACGAGTAACATGGCCGTGAATGAGACCGGCTTCCCCTCTGCGGGGTGTCCGGCATCCATGTCTCAACGAGGAGCCACAATGAGCCAAACCGGAAACAGCGCCACGCCGCGTACAGTCCGCGACGTCGTCTTCGTGGACGGTGTCCGGACGCCGTTCGGCAAGGCCGGCGACAAGGGAATCTATGCGGGCACCCGTGCCGACGACCTCGTGGTCAAGTGCATCCGCGAACTGATGCGCCGCAACCCGAGCCTGCCCGCCGAGCGCGTCGACGAAGTGGCCATCGCCGCCACGACGCAGACCGGCGACCAGGGCTTGACCATCGGCCGCACCGCCGCCCTCCTGGCGGGCCTTCCTCGCAGCGTGCCCGGCTTTGCCATCGACCGCATGTGCGCAGGTGCAATGACCGCGGTCACGACGACGGCGAGCGGCATCGGTTTCGGCGCGTACGACGTCGTGATTGCGGGCGGTGTGGAGCACATGGGCAACCACCCGATGGGCGCCGGCGCGGATCCCAACCCCAGGTTCATGTCCGAGCGGATCGTGGACCCGGCCGCCCTGAACATGGGCAACACCGCCGAGAACCTGCACGACCGTTTCCCGTCGATCACCAAAGAGCGGACGGACACGTACGCAGCGGCGTCGCAGGCAAAGCTTGCCACGGCTTACGGCAAGGGCCGGATCCAGCCCGATTTGGTCCCGGTCGCCACGATGAAGCCCGGACAGGGGTGGACAGTGAACACTGTCGACGAGCCGCCGCGCCCCGGCACCACGGTGGACGACCTCTCGGAGCTGCGCACCCCGTTCAGGGCCCACGGCCGGGTCACCGCAGGCAACGCCGCCGGCTTGAACGACGGCGCGACGGCGGCAGTCCTGGCCTCCGCAGAGGCCGCTGAGGAGCTTGGCCTGTCCGTGAAGATGCGCCTGGTCTCCTATGCCTTCGCCGGCGTCGAACCCGAAGTCATGGGCATCGGACCGGTCCCGGCCACCGAGAAGGCCCTCAAGAATGCCGGACTCGGGATCGAAGACATCGGCCTCTTCGAGATCAACGAGGCCTTCGCCGTTCAGGTCCTGAGCTTCCTGGACCACTTCGGAATCGCCGACGACGACCCGCGCGTCAACCGCTATGGCGGGGCGATCGCCGTCGGGCATCCCCTCGCGTCCTCCGGAGTGCGGCTCATGAACCAACTTGCCCGCCAGTTCGAGGAAGACCCGTCCGTCCGGTACGGCATCACCACCATGTGCATCGGCCTGGGAATGGGCGCCACAGTAATCTGGGAGAACCCTCACCACCCGAGCTACAACAGCCACACCATCGACCACAGCGAGACCCGGAGCGCCGTCGACACCGAGAGCAAGGGAGCCGCAGCATGAGCGCCGCAGAATTCCAGAAACTGGCCGGACTGTTCCCGGATGAGACAGTGACCCACTCCTACGTCCAGGACATCGAACTCCCCGGCAACGCAGGAACGTTCGCCCTGATCACCCTGGACAACGGCCTGGACCACACCAAGCCCACCACCCTCGGACCCAACACCCTCGTCGAGCTCGGGACGGTCCTTGAAGGACTCAAGGACCGGGCTGCACGCGGCGAGATCGTCGGCGTCGGCGTCACGGGCAAGCCGTACTTCCTGGTGGCCGGAGCGGACCTTTCGGCGGTCAAGCAGCTCGAAGAGCGCGAACACGGCCTGTGGATGGCCCAGCTGGGCCACGACGTCTACGCGACGCTCGCCGATCTGGGTGTTCCCAGCTTCGCCTTCATCAACGGCCTCGCGCTCGGTGGCGGCCTCGAAATCGCCCTCCAGTCCACCTACCGCACGGTCTCGACGGGCGCGGGCGCCCTCGCTTTGCCCGAAGCGTTCATCGGGCTTGTCCCCGGTTGGGGCGGCGTTTACATCCTGCCGCGGCTCATCGGCCCGGAAAACGCCGTCAAGGTCATGATCGAGAACCCGCTGAGCAACAACCGCACCCTCACCGGCCCCCAGGCTTTCCAGCTGGGCATTGCCGACGCCATCTTCGAACCCGCGGATTTCGTGGAGCAGTCCATCGCCTGGGCCGCGAAAGTGATCGCGGGTGAAGCCGTCCCGGGGCGGAGCAACTCCGTGGACCCGGAGGATCCCGCCGTTGCCGAACGCTGGGCCGGCGCCGTGGCTGCGGGCCGGGCCTTCGTGGAGGCCAAGACCTCAAACGCATCACCGGCTCCAGCCAAGGTGCTGGACATCCTCGAAGCCAACAGGACCATGGGCAAGGCGGAATCCGCGGCCCTGGAATGCGAGACGCTCGCCGACTTGATGCAGACGGACGAGTTCCGTTCCACCGTCTACGCCTTCCTCGACCTCGTGCAGAAACGGTCCAAGCGTCCCGCCGGCGCACCCGACCGCAAGCTCGCGCGTCCAGTGACGAAGATCGGCGTCGTCGGTGCCGGCCTGATGGCGAGCCAGCTCGCGTTGCTGTTCGCACGCCAGCTCAAAGTACCCGTGGTCCTGACGGACATCGACCAGGAACGCGTGGACAAGGGAGTTGCCTACGTCCATGCGGAGGTGGACAAGCTGCTCGGCAAGAAGCGGATCAGCTCCGACGCCGCCAACAGGACCAAGGCCCTGGTCAGCGGCTCCGTCTCCAAAGAGTCTTTCGCCGATGCGGACTTTGTCATTGAAGCCGTCTTCGAAGAACTCAATGTCAAGAAGCAGGTCTTCGCGGAAGTGGAGGCCATTGTCTCCGCCGAATGCATCCTCGCGACCAACACCTCCTCGCTCTCAGTGACCGCGATGGCCGAAGATCTGCAGTACCCGGAGCGCCTGGTCGGTTTCCACTTCTTCAACCCCGTTGCGGTCATGCCGCTCCTGGAGATCGTGCGTGCTCCGAAGACCGACGACGCCGTGCTGGCCACCGCGTTCGAGCTCGCCAAGGGCCTGAAGAAGACAGCGGTGCTGGTCAAGGACGCCGCCGCTTTCGTCGTCAACCGGATCCTGCTGCGGCTCATGGGCGAAGTCATTGCCGCATTCGACGAAGGCACGCCGGCGGAAGTGGCCGATTCGGCGCTGCGACCCATGGGCCTGCCAATGAGTCCGTTCACCCTCAGCGCGATGGTGGGCCTTCCGGTCGCCCAGCACGTCCAGGAATCGCTGCACGCTGCCTTCGGCGAACGTTTTGCGGTGTCCCAGAACCTGCAGAAGCTGGTTGACAATGGCGTGAAGTCGCTCTGGGTCCAGGGTCCTGACGGAAAGCCGGCGATCCCGGCGGAGACGTTGGCCCTCATGTCCTTCGGCAGCACCGCGTCCACGGCCGAGGAAGTCTTGCGTCGCACCCAGGACGCCCTGGCCGAGGAAATCGGACTCATGCTCTCCGAAGGCGTGGTGGCCGGTCCCGAAGACATCGACCTCTGTGTGATCCTCGGAGCCGGCTGGCCGATGTTCCTGGGCGGGATCACGCCGTATTTGGACCGGGTGGGCGCCTCCGAGCGGGTCAACGGCAAACGCTTCCTGGCACCCGGGATCGCTTCGAAGCCCGTAGCCGGGTAGCTCCCGGCTCCTCGTGACGTCGGCTATGCCGCCTGCCGCGTACCGCGCCAGGCGGCATAGCCGATGACCAGCGAAATGAGGCAGCCAATGGTCGTGTCGACCAGACGCTCGCCGAGGAGTGAAGGGGACAGCTGGTGCCCCAGGCCGCTGAGCACCGCGACAAGCGGGGTCATGACCAACGCATAGGCCGTGTAGTTGGCGGCCTTGAGGTATTGCCGGGCCGCCCCGACGACGCAGATGATGCCGACGGTTGCCCAGATCGGAAGGGCACCGAGGAGCAGTCCGCCCACGAGGACACCCAGCGCCGTACCCAGGCCTCGCTGGACAGTGCGCGCAAGACCGGCCCGGTGGTCGCGTTGCACCACGAGCACGACCGTCAGCAGGATCCACTGGGAGTGCGGGCCTCTCACGAGAATGGCCACCACCTGGGCGGCGATCATGCAACTCGCCAAACGCAGCGTGTATTGCCAACCGGACAGGGTTCCCATCCGGCGTCGCCATGCCCCGAGGTCCTTGTGCCAGGAACGCCGCGCTGGGGCCACCTCCGCGGCGGTTTTACCCAGGAGGTGGTATTCGACGCCGAACACCAGCAGCGTCAACAGGCTTCCCCCGAGCGCTCCGGCAGCGAAGAACCACAGCAGGGTTTCGATCGGGACCGCACTTGAGCCGAGGGAGGCACCGATGATCATGAAGACGATGGCCTGGGTGCTCGCCTTGGCTGCGCTCGGCCGAAGACCGCCAAAGATGGTAGCGATGGCAGCGAGCGTGACAATGAGGATGCCGCCCCACGGCTGAAACACGGTGCTGAGCATGCCGGCCGCCGCCCCGCAGGCACCGGCCAGCGAGGTATTGAGCAGCTCCAGGGATCTGTATTTCAGGCCGCCCACGTGGCCGCTTCCGGAGACGAGCAACGCGCCGAGCGCAGCAACCATTCCCGCCCCGATGTCGCCAAGGACGAGCCCCAGGACGATCGGGACCCCGAGTGAGAGTCCCGCGGTCACGACGTGGACCACGTTGAGCTCTACCCGTTTCCAGCGCGTGGCGTCGACAATCACGTCGCGTCCTGCGCTGGAAGCGCGTTTGAGGTGGTGACGCCAGCGCGGTGGTGCCGCCAACGGATCCGTCATGCTCCACCTCGTTTCAGGGACGCTCCCATCCGGCCGTCTCTCACAGCCTCCGGGCGAGCGCGCCCAATGAGCTCACGAGTTCGGTGAAGGCTTCGCTCGGGTGGTTTTCCGAGACGATGCGCGCGTTGGGCGGCTCGCCCCACAGTCCGCGGAAGTCCGCCACAGTGGTTCCGAAGAGCCTGGGGGCTGCTGTCTCGACGTGCACTGTCGCCGCGCGGGTGCTGTACCTGGCGGTTCCGGCGGCGGCTGATGCGGCGAAGTAGTCGTGGATGTGCGCCACGTAGCCTTGGCCGTAGTGGCGGTGGAATTCGAAGTAGAAGCGCAGCATATCGCTGACGTGCCGCACGAGTTCGTTGGACGCGGTGCTGCGCCGCCCTTCCGGCTGCTCCGGAAGGACAAGTTCCGGCTCCGTGCAGCCTGCCTCGGAAGCCAAGGCGGCTACGTGTTCGGGCGTCAGTTCGATCCGTTCCGTAGTCTCCAGGGCGCACACCACCGGCAGCCGCTCCTCGGGAATCCCGGAGTAGGCCTCGAACACCTCCGCGGCTGCGTGCGGATCAACGTGGGTGTTCCACTCGGCGGTGGGCGTCGTGTTGCCCTGGTAGTAGTAGCTGCCACCCATGATCACGACGCCGCGCAGCAGGTCGGGCAGCCGCGGCTCGGCCCGCAGGGCGAGGGCGAAGTTGGTGAGGGGCGCCGTCAGCAGGGCGGTCAGCTCCCCCGGCCGTGACCGGGCCGCTTCGACCCAGAGTTCGACGGCGTCGACGTCGTTTACTTTTCCGCGCGGTGCCGGCAACTCGGCGTAGCCGACGCCTTGGGGCCCGTGGGTTTCCGGCGTGGTGGTCAGCGGGATCCGCAGCGGCGCCCGGGCGCCAATGGCAACGGGCACGTCGGGGCGGCCGCACAGCTCGAGCAGGGACAGGTTGTTGAGTGCCACTTGCTCCGCCGCGACGTTGCCCGGGGTGCTGCTCACGGCAACGAGCTCCACCTGCGGCTGGCTGCACAGATAGGCCAGGGCGAGGGCGTCGTCGATTCCCGTGTCGCAGTCCACCAGCAAGCTCACGGGCTCGCGTCGGCCTCCAGCTGTCGCCTGCTCCCCGCTCATGGAACGCTCCTTAGAAGAGGGCAACCTTGGGGGTACGCGGGAAGATGTCATCCAGTTCGGCGCGTTCCTCAGCCGTGGGTACCCAGCGCACCGCCTTCGCGTTTTCGGCGATTTGCGCCGGGCGGGTGGCTCCTGCAATAACGCTGCTGACCGCGGGTTGGGCGGCCAGCCAGGAGAAGGCCAGCTGCAGTTCGTTCAGGTCCCGCTCCTTGGCGAACTGGCTGAACCTGCCCAGCTGGACCCAGTCGGCGTCGTCGACCATGTTGGTCCGCGTGTGGCTGAGGCGGGATCCTTCCGGGGCGTTGCCAGGGGCGTACTTGCCCGTCAGGAGGCCGTTTGCCAAGGGGAAATAGGGCAGGACGCCGAGTCCGAAGGCCTGGGCGGCCGGCAGCACTTCGAGTTCCGCGCGGCGGTCCAGCAGGTTGTAGTGGTTCTGCGTCGAAATGAACCGCGCACCGCCCTGCATCCGGGCGACGTACTCGGCTTCCGCGATCTGCCAGCCCGCACGGTTGGAGTGGCCGATGTACCGGACCTTGCCGCTTGTCACGAGGTCGTCGAGGGCTGCGAGGGTCTCGTCAACCGGGGTGAGGAGGTCCGGGGTGTGGTACTGGTAGAGATCAATCCAGTCGGTGCCGAGGCGGCGCAGCGACGCCTCCGCGGCCTGGACGATGTAGCGGCGCGATCCCCGCGCGCCGAAATCGTTGCCGTTGGCGCCATGCATGTCCATGCCGAATTTCGTGGCCACGATCGCGTCGTCCCGGCGACCCTTCAGGGCGCCGCCCAGCATGGTCTCGCTGAGGCCGGGCTCCCGGCCATAGACGTCTGCAACATCGAAAAGGGTCACACCGGCGTCCAAGGCGGCATGCACAACCGCGTTGGTACCCTCCTGCGATTCCGTGGCGGTATTGGCCCGGCCGAGATTGTTGCACCCCAAACCGACTACTGAGACGGTTAATCCGGAATTTCCAAGACGGCGATATTCAGTCATGGTTTCACCCTACAACGCCCGCGAGGGGCCGGTCCGCCGCTCAGGATCCGAAGGCGATTCCTGCCTCTTCCATCGCGTCGTGCAACTGGGCCATGACCTTGGGGCCCATGCCGTGCAGGGCCGCCACCCGCCCCTCACCGAACTCGGCGAGTTGTTCAAGGGTTTCCAGACCCTCGTGGGCGAGTGCCCTCCGCGCCGGAGCGGACAAGCCCTTGGGCAGCGGAGTGTGTCCGGGCCAGTTGCTCTTGGGCGCCATGTTTGTCCCTTCGAAGCGGTGAAGTAGTCCTTAGAGGGTAAAGCCCGCACCGGTTTTCGGCGAGTGCTTTACTTTGAATGCGGTGGGTTCGGCATGGGGTGCTGCCGCGATGCTCAGCTTCGTGAAGTCCAGGTCTTCTCCCCGGATGCACACCTTGATGGCGTTGACGGCTTTGTTGACGTCCGGGCACAGGCAGAAAATGTTCAGCTTCGAGTCGCTGATATCGGAACGGTCCACGGTACCCAGGCCTCGCCAGGCCAGTTCGCTCGTCAACGCGGCCTTGGCCTTGCGTTCGAGGTAGCGGTCGCGGTCGGTGCCGTCCTTCGTCTTCAGCGCAATCTGCGCGACCACCCAGAACTGCTCGGTCTCGGGAATCTCCGCATAGCCGTCTTCTTCGCATTGCGCGGCAAAAGCCGTCATGAGTCCTTCGACGGCGGATTCGTCCTCGACGTCCGTTTCGTCAGTGCTGCTCTGGTGTCCTACGACCCCGTGGTTGATGACGAACTGCTTGAATTCGTCGTCATACCAAGCCTCCCGGAAATGCAGGACCGCTTCGTCGTCGCGCTTATACGTGCGGATGATGCCGCTCATGCTTGTCCTTACTAGACCACTCCGGGCAGGTGCCGTGTGGACCTGCACCGCCGAAGAGGTGCTTGATTGTTGAATACCGCCCGGAACAGCCACTTACAGCGTGGGGAGGCTGCCCGTCGTGGGATGTTCTTGTCCCGGCAGGGGCCGCGCGAAAGGCACCTTTGTCCCCAGAACCTGCGCGACGACGTCGTGCGTTATCTGTTGGGCGGTGAGCCCCACCCGCTCGAGAACCTGGCTCCTGGTTCCATGGTCGAGGAACTCGACCGGAAGCCCCACTTCGTTGAGGGCCGTGTCCACGCCAGCGGCGCGCATCTCCTGCCGGATCCTGGATCCGACGCCGCCCGCGCGGACGCCGTCTTCGATGCAGATCACCAAACGGTGCCGCGCCGCGAGGGCAATGATGGACTTGCGCACGGGCAGGACCCACCGCGGATCCACCACGGTGGAACTGATGCCTTGGGATCCGAGCCGGGACGCGACGTCGAGGGCAAGTTCGGACATCGCGCCGACGCTGACAATCAGGACGTCGTTCTCCGTGGAACCTTCGGGGCGGCGCGCCAGCACGTCGACGCCGTCGGAAAGCCGTTCGATCGCCTCGATCTCGCTTCCCACACTGCCCTTGGAGAAACGCACCACGCTGGGTGCGTCGTCGATCGCTACCGCTTCGCGGAGTTCTTCGCGCAGGCGGCTGGCATCCCTGGGAGCCGCGAGATGCAGCCCTGGAACGATCTGGACCATCGCCATGTCCCACATGCCGTGGTGGCTGGCCCCGTCCGGGCCTGTCACGCCGGCGCGGTCCAACACGACCGTCACCCCCGCTTTGTGCAGGGCGACGTCCATGAGGAGCTGGTCGAAGGCACGGTTCAGGAAGGTCGCATAAACGGCGACGACGGGGTGCAGTCCGCCAAAGGCCATGCCTGCGGCCGACGTGAGGGCGTGCTGTTCTGCGATGCCGACGTCGATCACCCTTTCCGGGTGGCGTTCCGCGAACTTGTGCAGTCCGACGGGAATCAGCATGGCCCCGGTGATGCCGACGATGTCTGCGCGCTCGTCGGCGATGTCCGCGATTTCCTCGGCGAACACGGATGTCCACGAGCGTGCCCCGCCGGCTTCGGTGGGTTCGCCGGTTTCGGGATCGATGATCCCGACGGCGTGGAACTGGTCCGCCTCATTGGCGAGGGCAGGTGCGTAACCGTGCCCCTTTTCGGTCATCGCATGGACGATCACCGGGCCACCGTAATTCCGGGCAGTCGTGAGCGCGTGTTCAAGGGCCCGCATGTTGTGGCCGTCAACCGGGCCGATGTACTTCATGCCGAGGTCTTCGAACATGCCTTGCGGAGCCCACCAGTCCTTGATGCCCTTCTTCATGGCATGCAGGCTCTTATAAGTGAACTGGCCGATCGGTCCGCCGCTCTGAAGTTTCTTCTTCCACCAGTCCAGCACCACTTCGTAGGTGGGGGCTGCCCGGAGGGAGTCGATCGTGGGGCGTAGTGAAGCGAGGTAGTCTGCCACGCCGCCGACGGTCGGCGCATAGGAGCGTCCGTTGTCGTTGACGACGATCACCACGCGGCGTCGCTTGTCCGCAGCAATGTTGTTGATCGCCTCCCACGCCATGCCGCCCGTCAGGGCGCCGTCACCGACGACGGCGACAACGCAGCGATCGCCCTCGCCGGTCAGCTGGCGGGCCCGGGAGATGCCGTCCGCCCAGGACAAGGACGAGGACGCGTGGGAGCTTTCCACGATGTCGTGCTCGGACTCGGCACGATCGGGGTATCCGGACATGCCGCCCTGCTGCCGGAGGGTGCTGAAATCCTGCCTGCCGGTCAGCAATTTGTGGACGTAGGACTGGTGGCCGGTGTCGAAAACGATACTGTCGCGCGGGGAATCGAAGACTTTGTGGATGGCCATGGTGAGTTCCACCACGCCGAGGTTCGGTCCGAGGTGACCACCTGTTTGGGCGACGTTGGTGATGAGGAAAGTCCTGATCTCGCCTGCAAGCTGCTCCAACTGCTGGCTGGTGAGCTTACTCAGGTCCTGCGGATTCCGGATTGTCTCCAAAAGTCCCAACGGCCCCTCCTTAGGGTGATTGACGTGCTATACAACTCTAACGCCTTGGCCGGAGCCAAGGCCGCAGGAAAGGCTACAGCCCCGGCCGGTCGATGACCAGCCGGGGCTGTAGCTGTTGCCTGTCAGCGCTGGCGGGGCCCGCGCTGGATTCGGCTAGTGTGCCGAGATTTGGCGCAGGACGTACTGCAGGATGCCGCCGTTGCGGTAGTAGTCCGCTTCGCCCGGGGTGTCGATGCGCAGCACTGCGTCGAAGGACGTGGTGCTGCCGTCCTCGGCCGTTGCGGTGACCTTGAGCGTCCTCGGCGTCGTGCCGTTGTTCAGCTCGGTGACGCCCTCGACGGCGAACGTTTCCGTGCCGACCAGGCCGAGCGACGCAGCGGTCTCGCCGGCCGGGTACTGCAACGGGAGGACGCCCATGCCGATGAGGTTGGAGCGGTGGATACGCTCGTAGCTTTCGGCGATGACGGCCTTCACGCCCAGCAGCGCGGTTCCCTTGGCAGCCCAGTCGCGGGAAGAGCCGGAGCCGTATTCCTTGCCGGCCAGGACCACCAGCGGGGTGCCGGCTGCCTGGTAGTTCTGGGCAGCGTCGTAGACGTAGGCCTGCGGGCCGCCGGCCTGGGTGAAGTCGCGGGTGAAGCCGCCTTCGACGCCGTCGAGCAGCTGGTTCTTGATGCGGATGTTCGCGAAGGTACCGCGGATCATGACCTCGTGGTTGCCACGGCGTGAACCGTAGGAGTTGAAGTCCTTGCGCTCCACGCCGTTGGCCAGAAGGTACTGGCCTGCCGGGGTGTCCGACTTGAAGGAACCTGCCGGGGAGATGTGGTCCGTGGTGACGGAGTCGCCGAGCTTCAGCAGCACACGGGCTCCGGCGATGTCCGTTACCGGTTCCGGCTGCGCCTTCATGCCTTCGAAGTACGGGGGCTTCCGCACGTACGTGGACTTGGCGTCCCAGGCGAAGGTGTCGCCTGCCGGGGTGTCGAGTGCCTTCCAGCGGTCGTCGCCGTCAAAGACGCCTTCGTAGCCGCGGGCGAACATTTCCTTGTCGATCGAGGAATCGATCACCTTCTGGACCTCGACGGGGTTCGGCCAGATGTCCTTCAAGAAGACATCGTTGCCGTCCTGGTCCTGGCCCAGTGGATCGGCGTCGAAGTCGAAGTCCATGGTTCCGGCCAGGGCGTAGGCGATGACCAACGGCGGCGACGCCAGGTAGTTCATCTTGACGTCCGGGTTGATGCGGCCTTCGAAGTTGCGGTTGCCGGAGAGGACAGCGGTGACGGAAAGGTCGTTGGCCTGGATGGCCTCGGAGATCTCTGCGTCGAGCGGACCGGAGTTGCCGATGCAGGTCGCGCAGCCGTAGCCCACGATGTAGAAGCCGAGCTTCTCCAGGTAGGGAGTCAGGCCGGACTTCTCGTAGTAGTCGGTGACGACCTTGGAGCCGGGAGCGACGGACGTCTTGACCCACGGCTTGGACGCGAGGCCCTTGTCAACGGCGTTGCGGGCAAGCAGCGCGGCTGCCAGCATCACCGAGGGGTTGGACGTGTTGGTGCAGGACGTGATCGAAGCGATCGAAACTGCACCGTGGTCCAGTTCGAATTCGCGGCCGTCAGCTGTTGTGACGCTCACCTTGTTCGACGGACGACCGTTGGACTTCGGACCGTGCGAGTGCGGAGCTACGTCGGCCAGGTGCGTCGCAGTGGCGGTGAACGACGGCGAATCGGAGGCCGGGAAGCTCTCGTCGATCGCTTCGTCCAGGCTTCCGTCGGCCAGGTCTTCCTTCACGTAGTTGCGCAGGTCCTCGCGGAACTGGGCCTTGGACTCGGTGAGGATGATGCGGTCCTGGGGACGCTTCGGACCCGAGATCGAGGGAACAACCGTGGACAGGTCGAGCTCGAGGTACTCGGAGAACTTGATCTCGTGTGACGGATCGTGCCAGAGGCCCTGTTCCTTCGCGTAGGCCTCGACCAGGGCAACGTTCTGCTCGGAGCGGCCGGTGAGGCGCAAGTAGTCGAGCGTGACGTCGTCGATCGGGAACATCGCTGCCGTGGAACCGAATTCCGGGCTCATGTTGCCGATGGTGGCGCGGTTGGCCAGCGGCACGGCCGCGACGCCTTCGCCGTAGAACTCCACGAACTTGCCGACCACACCGTGGTTGCGCAGCTGCTCGGTGATGGTCAGGACGACGTCGGTGGCGGTGGCGCCGGCGGGGATGGAGCCCGTGAGCTTGAAGCCGACAACGCGCGGGATCAGCATGGAAACTGGCTGGCCGAGCATGGCGGCTTCGGCTTCGATGCCGCCTACGCCCCAGCCCAGCACGCCCAGGCCGTTGACCATGGTGGTGTGCGAGTCGGTGCCGACGCAGGTGTCGGGGTAGGCGCGGAGGACGCCGTCGACTTCGCGGGTCATGACGGTGCGTGCCAGGTATTCGATGTTGACCTGGTGGACGATGCCGGTTCCCGGGGGAACAACCTTGAAGTCGTCGAAAGCCGTCTGGCCCCAGCGCAGGAACTGGTAACGCTCGCCGTTGCGCTGGTATTCGATCTCCATGTTGCGCTCGAGGGCGCCGGAGTTGCCGAAGGCGTCGATCTGCACGGAGTGGTCGATGACCATCTCGGCCGGAGCCAGCGGGTTGACGCGCTTGGGGTCGCCGCCGAGGTCCTTGATGGCTTCACGCATCGTGGCAAGGTCAACGACACAGGGAACCCCGGTGAAGTCCTGCATGATGACTCGGGCCGGGGTGAACTGGATCTCGGTGTCTGGCTGGGCATTCGGATCCCAGCCGGCCAAGGCGCGGACGTGGTCGGCCGTGATATTGGCGCCATCTTCCGTCCGCAGCAGGTTTTCAAGCAATACTTTAAGGCTGAACGGAAGGCTGTCTGCGCCCTCAACGGAGTTCAACCGGAAAATTTCATAATCGGTGCCGGCTACATTCAGTACGCCTTTGGAACCGAAGCTGTCCACAGTGCTCATGGCAGGACTCCTCTCGCAACAGCTTTCATCTTTGTCGCGTGGTTGACCGCTAGCTAGTTAGGCAAACCTAAGCTAAGCAACTGCCGGCCGGTGGAGAAGTGAAGCGCGACGTAGGACTTCTCCACCATCGTAGTGGTGGCTATGCCGCGGGCACCAGCAATGCAACGGTCTCCAGATGATGTGTGTGCGGATACAGGTCAAAGGCACGGAGGGATTCGAGGCGCCATCCGCCGTTCCGGAAGTACCCCAGATCACGCGCGAAGGAGGCCGGATCACACGACACATAGGCGATGGCGCGCGGCCCGGACTCGATGAGCTGGCTGACCACAGCCTTGCCGGCACCGGCGCGGGGCGGGTCGATCACCAAGGCGTCGAAGCTCCGGGGGCGCTGCCGGAGGACACGTTCCACCCGGCCCTGGACGATTTCCACCTGGGTCTCTCCATGCAGATTCTTGCGGGCGTCCCGGCTGGTCCCGGGCGATCCCTCGACGGAGAGCACCGAACCGGTGATCCCCACGGCATCGGCCAATGGTGCAGTAAACAAACCGGCTCCGGCGTAAAGATCGGCGACGGCCGATCCCGGAAGGAGGTACCCGCCGTCGTGCAGGAATCCCGTCACCGCTCCCACCAGGGTGGCGGGCGCATCCTTGTGGATCTGCCAGAACCCTTCTCCCGTGACGCGGTATTCATGACCGGCAGCCGATTCCTGGACCCACGTCCTGCCGCGCAACTGCAGGACGTCGCCGCCCACGGGGTCGAAGCTGGCCACGGACACGTCATGCGGGATCTGGCCCAGGATCCGGTTCAGGCGCCGGGCATCGGTGCCTTCTTCCGGGGCGAGCAGCACGAGCGGACGCGATCCGTTCGCAGGCGCCGCCACTTCCACCCGCGAGATCCCCCGCAGGTCGATGTCCCAAAGCCGCAACTCGTTGATGCCCGGCAGTGCCAGGGGCATCTCGTGGACCGGAATCACGACGTCGGAGCGGTGGGCATGCATCCCCAGCCGGCCGGCCGGGGTCACAGCGAAGCTGGCCCGGGTCCGCCAGCCGAGTCCGGTTCCGCCGTCGGTCCCGGTAACGCCGCCGGAGCCCGGGTCACCGGCGGCTGCGGGCTCCACGTCGACAGTGAGTTCGACGCCGGCGAGCCGTTTCAGCTGCTCGGCGAGGACTTCGGACTTGAGGAGGCGCTGCCGTTCCAGTGTTACGTGCCCGAGTTCCGCGCCGCCCACGGGCGGACCGCCTTTGCCCCATGCGGCAAGTGAGTCGGCGAGCGGCCAGAAATGGCGGATCCGGTCGTCCGACGCTTCCAGGACGTCGACGACGTCGGCACGCCAGAAACGGGACGACTCCCCCGCGTCGGTCAGCCGGACCCGGACCTTTTCGCCCGGGATGCCGTGCCGGACAAAGATGACGCGGCCTTCGTGCCGCGCGACGAAGTGGCCGCCGTGGGCGACCGGGCCGACGTCCACCACCAGCTCCGTGGCAGCTCCGTCCTGGGCCGTGGGCGAGCTGGATTCGGTGTTGCTGGGGTGCGTCATCAGGTATCCTGCAATGCCTTTGCTTCTTCGGAGGACTTCAATTGCCATGGGACGCTGGCCACCATGACGCCGGGTTCAAAGTGGAGCCGGGCCTTGATGCGCAAGGCGGTCTGGTTGTGGACGAGCTGTTCCCACCACTTGCCGACGACATACTCCGGGATGTAAACCACGATCAGGTCCCGCGGAGAATCGCGGCGCATGTTCTTGACGTAGTCCAGGATGGGGGTGACGGTCTCGCGGTACGGGCTCGCCAAAACGGTCAACGGGACCGGGATGTCCAGCTTGTCCCACGCCTCGACCGTGTGCGCGGTTTCCTCGTGGTCGATGTCGACGATGATGGCGTCCAGCCGGGACGGCCTCGATGCCCTCGCGTAGGCGAGGGCACGCAGCACCGGTTTGCGCACATGGGACACCAGGAGCACGGCATGGACCCTGGTGGGCAACGCGCGGGGCGACGAGTCCTCGTCAACGGCCAGCTCCTTGGCCACATTGTCGTAGTGGGCGCGGATGCTCCACATGATGAGGAACAGCACGAACATCGCCAGGAGCGCGATCCAGGCTCCCTGCTCGAACTTGGTGATGAGCACGATGGTCAGAACCAGAGCCGTCATGGCGAAGCCGAGCCCGTTGATGGTGCGGGACTTCACGATCCTGCGGCGGACGGCTTTGTCCTGCGCAAGCTTGAGTTCCCTGCCCCAGTGCCGCACCATGCCCAGCTGGCTCATCGTGAACGAAATGAAGACGCCGACGATGTACAGCTGGATCAGCTTGGTGACATCGGCGTTGAAGGAAATGATGAGGACCAAGGCTCCGGCTGCAAGCGCCAGGACGCCGTTGCTGAAAGCCAGGCGGTCTCCGCGGGTCCGAAGCTGGCGCGGAAGGTAGCCGTCCTGGGCGAGGATGGACCCCAGCACCGGGAACCCGTTGAATGCGGTGTTGGAGGCGAAGACGAGGATGACGCCGGTGGCGGCGACCACAATGTAGAACGGGAGGGACCCGGCACCGAAAATGGTCTGCGCTATCTGGCTGATGGCAGGGTTCTGGATGTAGTCGCCCGGCAGCGGTTGCCCATTCAGCAGGAATTCCTTGGCCGGATCCAGCACGATGTGGACCTTGGTGGCGTTGGCGAGGTAGATGATGCCTGCGAGCATCGCCGAGGCGATGACTCCGAGCAGCAACAGCGTGGCGGCCGCGTTCTTGCTCTTGGGCTTCTTGAAGTTCGGCACACCGTTGCTGATGGCCTCCACGCCGGTCAGCGCTGCGGCGCCGGAGGAGAAGGCCCTCAGGAGCAGGAACGCCCCCGCCAGGCCAACGAGCCCCTGGTCGAATCCCTCTTGCGGGACGATCGTGAAGGCCGCCGACGGGGCCTGGCCGAGTTGGCCTGTGGCCGCCTGGAAGATACCGACCGCCGTCATGCCCAGGATGGAGAACATGAAGATGTAGGTGGGAACCGCGAAGACACTGCCGGCTTCCTTGATGCCGCGCAGGTTCACGAGTGCCAGCACCACAACGCCGACAGTGGCGATGAGCGCCTGCTGCCCGTGCATCGAGGGGATCGCTGTGGTCAGGTACGCCGCTGCGGAGGACATCGACACAGCGACCGTGAGGACGTAGTCCACCAACAACGCGGCGGCGACGGTCAGTCCGGCGAACTTCCCCAGGTTGACGTTGGCGATTTCGTAGTCTCCGCCACCGGAGGGGTAGGCATGGACGTTCTGCCGGTAGGAGGCAACGACCGTGAGCAAGACCACCATGACTGCGAGGCCCACCAGCGGCGAAATGGCCACGGCGCTCACGCCCGCGAGGGCCAGCGTCAGCAGGATTTCGTCGGGGGCGTACGCCACGGAGGACAGGGCGTCCGAAGCGAAAATCGGCAGCGCGATGCGCTTGGGAAGCAGTGTGTGGGCCAGGCGGTCGTTCCGGAAAGGCCGCCCCACCAACACCCGCTTCGCGGCGTTGAGAATTGTCAGCACTCCGCAAAGCTACTCTGAATCGAACGCGATGTCATGACGGCGGACTGGCTTCCGCGACTTGCCCCGGTAGAGTCTTACCGAGCGGCATGCATAAGAGTGAAGGAGAAACCGTGGCTCACTTTGTGATCATGGGTTGCGGACGAGTTGGCGCAACGTTGGCGCACACTTTGGAAGACGCCGGCCATTCGGTGGCAATCATCGACCAGGACGATCGTGCCTTCCGCCGTTTGCGCAGCGGATTCACCGGCAGGAAAGTCACGGGGGTCGGCTTCGACCGGGACACCCTCAAGCAGGCGGGCTGCGAGGAGGCGTACGCTTTCGCCGCTGTCTCCAGCGGTGACAATTCCAACATCCTGGCCACCCGCGTAGCCCGCGAAACATTCCATGTTTCGCATGTTGTTGCGCGCATCTACGATCCAGGCCGCGCCGAGATCTATCAGCGCCTCGGCATCCCCACGGTTGCCGCCGTGCGCTGGAGCGCGGACCAGGTCCTGCGCCGGATCCTGCCCGAACAACATTTGGCCGGGGACTACCGCGAGCCATCGGGCCGGCTGGTTTTGTCCGAAGTGGACCTCAACGAAGGCTGGATCGGGCACCCATTGACTGCCATCGAAGCAGCGTCCGGAATCCGCATCGCCTTCCTTACCCGCTTTGGCGAGGGTGTCCTGCCCCAGTCCGGAACGGCGTACCAGGAGGGTGACACCGTGCACGCCATGTTGAATCTGGACCGCAGCGCCGAGGTAGCGCGCATCCTTTCCAGCGCACCCGCCAAGGAGTCTGAGTGAAAGTCGTTATTGTCGGCGCGGGCAGCGTCGGTTCGTCGATCGCGCGCGAATTGCTCGCCCACAAGCACGAGATCATGCTGATCGACCTCAAGCCGGAGGTCATCGGACGCAGCGGACTCCGCGGTGCCCGCTGGTTGGTGGGCGACGCGTGCGAACTGAGCACGCTGCAGGAAGCGAAGCTGGAAGGGGCCGACGTCGTCGTGTCCGCGACCGGCGACGACAAAGTCAACCTTGTGGTGTCCTTGCTGGCCAAGACCGAATTCGGTGTGGGCCGCACGGTGGGCCGGGTCAACAACCCCAAGAACGACTGGATGTTCAACGATTCCTGGGGCGTCGACGTCGCCGTCAACACCCCGCAGCTCATGACGGCGCTCGTTGAAGAGGCCGTGGAAATCGGCGACCTCGTCCGCTTGCTGACCTTGCAGACCGGAGTGTCCTCGCTCGTGGAATTCACGGTTCCCCACGACTCGCACATCATCGGCAGCACCGTGGGCGGCATCGAATGGCCCGAAGACGCCACCTTGGTGGCGATCCTCCGGGATCATGCCCCCATCACACCCAGCCGCGACGACGTGATCGACGGCGGCGACGAACTGTTCTTCGTCACGACCATTGCGGCCGAGGACGGCCTGAGGGCTTTGCTCTCCCCGTCCGCCGCGGACCACGGTTCAGCCGACGTCGAGGAAGAGTTCTCGGATCAGTCCGACGACGACGGTTTCGACGGCTGAGCATCGCGGTTCGGCTTCTGGCCCGGCACCGGCCGGGTCAGGAGCCAGGCAATCCACAGGCCCAGGATGTACAGCGGGGCACCCATGATCAGCCGCATCGTGGCGAGTGCGGCAAGGCCGGGATCACCCATGAAATACAGGGGCACCTGGACCACAAGCCGTAGCGCCAGCACGGCAATGACCACCCACGTACCGATGGAATAGGCCCGCAGGCGTTCCGGGTTCTTCCGCCATTCGAAGCCTTCGTTGCGGACGAAACCGAACAGCAGGCCGGCGATCGGCCACTTGACCAGGATCGACAGCACCATTCCCACGATGTAGGCGATATTCGTGTAGAAACCCAGGACGTAGAAATCCTCTGCCTTGCCGGTGGTGTTCGCGAGCCAGGCGGAGATCGCGACGCCGGCGATCCCGGCAAGCGCCTGGGTCAACGGGCGCCGTTGGACCAGCCGGACCACGGTGAAGACTGCTGCCGCCGCGAGGGAGGCAATCAGGGAGGCAGGAAGGTCTCGGGTGACCATGAAGGCGATCAGGAAGACGAGGCCGGGCACGATGCTCTCGGCGATTCCCTGCACGCCCCCGGCCGATTTGAGGATGTCCACGTGCCCGTGGCTGTTGCGTTGCAGCCCGGCTTTTTCGGCGTAGCCGGCGGCGATGTCCGCAATGCTCGGCCCCTGGGCACCCTGCCGGGACTCCCCTGCCGGGCCGGTCTTTTCGTGCGCTGGCTTTTCCTGTGCTGGCTTTTCCTGGGGATCGCGTCCGTTGGCGACGGTCATTGGTGCTCCTGCCGGGAGAGGATTTCATAGCGCGGATTGAACATCGTGGGCATCCCGTCCCGCGGAGTGACCATGCCTTCGAGCCGCAGGACAGTCCCGGTTTCGATGCCGGGCACCTTCCGGCGCCCGAGCCAGATGACGCGCAAGCGGGTCAACGGGCCCGTGTCGCCCCTGTGCGCAATCCGGTCGACCAGGATCGCCGAGAAGTGACTTTGCTCGTTGGCGGGCTGGTAGGTCACCGACTCGATGAAACCCGTGCAGTCGACCCGGCCCCGTGCGGGGATTTCAGTGAGGGGCACTGACGTCGGGGTGCCATGCGCGGCAGCGGCGCGGGCCGCTTTGTCAGCCAATCTGGGTGATCTCCGGGCCGCGTTCTGGCCGCTGAAGCTCCGGCGTTTCGTCAGTCACACCATGCTGCCCGGACCCGGAGGCCACGGCATCCTTGGGCAGCTTCAGCTGAAGCAGCTCGCGGGGCGGCATGGGGTTGTCTCCGCGAATGACCACAACCTTGCGGAAGAGGTTCTCGAGTCCTTCGGCCGCGTCCCTGTCCAGGGCCGCGTGCCCGCCGATGACGCCACGAAGGAACCAGCGGGGCCCGTCCACGCCCATGAAACGGGCCGCCCGGAAGCCGCGTCCGCCGTCGGCGGATTCGGTGGGAAGTTTGGCGACGAGTTCAGTGCCGAACGTGCCGGCAATTTCCTCGACTTCGCCTCCCTGGCTGGCCACCGACTGGCCGATTTGTTCGCGGATCTCGTCCCACAGCCCTTCGGAGCGGGGAGCGGCGAACGCCTGGAGCTGGAGGCTCGATCCATCGAGGTCCATGGTGACCGCGACGACCCGCTGGGTTGCCTCCTCCACCTCGAGGCGCAATTGAAGACCCTCGGAAGGTTCGATCAGCAGGGCGCCAAGATCCACGTAGCCATCCTGGCTATCAATTTCACTGGCATCCAATGGCCCCTTGGACAGACGGAAGTCGCCCTTGGCGGCCCCACTGGCTTCCGTGCCGGCCTCCTGCCGCGACGTCGCGGCATCGGCCTGCTCAGTACCGTTGTCTTTCGGCTGCTCAGCCTTGGACTTCTTTCCGCGCCCAAAAAGCATCGGGTTGTCTCCTTAGTAGTGGTCTACCCCCAGTAAACCGCAGACTGCCCGTCAACTCGCGGGCAGCATGGCAATCAGCTCCGAACGGCGCTGATTGTCGAGGTTGTTGCTAGCTCACGGCCGGCGCGAAGCCTCCGGTGGATCCAAAGCCGCCGGTGCCGCGCGAGGTGTCGGACAACTCCTCCACGGAAACGAACTGCGCATACTCGACGCGCTGGATCACCATTTGAGCAATTCTATCGCCGCGCTTGAGTTCGATTGCCTGGTTTTTGTCCGTATTCAAAAGCGTCACGGAAATTTCACCTCGGTAGCCGGCATCAACCGTCCCGGGAGCATTCACTACGGTGAGCCCGTGCTTGGTTGCCAGCCCTGACCTGGGGTGGATGAGGGCGACATAGCCGTTTGGAAGTGCGATGGAGACGCCTGTTGCTACGAGCTTCCGCTCTCCCGGAGCGAGCAACACGTCCGCGCGGGCGCGCAAGTCCGCGCCTGCGTCACCGGGGTGCGCGTAGGACGGCGCTTCCAAATCGGCGTCGAGCATTTTCAGTTCGACCTGAAGGGTCGGCGCACCGTATTCGGCGGAGGTGTCTGCTGGGTTGGCTACTGCTGTCTCGTTGCTCACAGTCACACATTCTATCGTCCGCGGGATACTGCCACGATTGCGGTCGGAGGGCAGCGCGCGGCAAAGGCGCGTTATTTCCCGGGGGCCCAGTCCCGATAAGCTGGTGGCATGCCTGAATCGACTGCTTCCGTACCCGTGCCGCACCATTCCTCAAGCGAATCGGGCGTCCTGTATACGGAAAAGCTCCGGCCCTCCCCCTGGATTTGGATTGTCGTGGTGGGCTTCTCCGCCGCCGGCATCCTCATGTTCGCGCCGATCAGCATCACCGCGGGCATTATCGCCGCGCTGGTTCTCTTCGCCATCACCACCGTCTTGCTGGTGACGTCCACTCCCTCGATCGTGGTGGACCGGGACACCGTCCAAGTGGGACGGGCCAGCATCCAGCGCGAGTTTGTCGGGGCCGTCACCGCCTTCCGCAAGGACGAAGCCACCGCGGAGCGGGGCGTCCGGCTCCATGGACTGGCGTTCCTGTGCCTCCGCGGCTGGATTGATCCCGTGGTGCGCATTGAAATCACCGACCCCGCGGACCGCACTCCGTATTGGCTGACCTCCACCCGCCACCCCGACGAACTGGTGGCAGCATTGTCGAAGCAGGGCTCCCGAAGCTAGCTTTCGCATTCCTTGCAGTACAGGTGCCCGTCCTTCTCCCGCGCAATCTGGGAGCGGTGCTTGACCAGGAAGCAGTTGAAGCACGTAAATTCGTCCGCCTGCGGCGGGAGCACACGGACCAGCAGCTCTTCGCCGGACAAGTCAGCCCCGGGGAGCTCGTAGGCATCAGCCAGATCAGTCTCATCGATGTCAACAGCCGATGACGACTGCTTCTCCGTGCGGTGCGACTTGAGTTCCTCGATCGAGTCCTCGGTGTCTTCTTCCGTCTTCCGAGGGGCGTCGTAGTCCGTTGCCATGGTCCCTTCTTCGTTCTCCCTTGTGCTTCACGCAGGGCTTGCGGTCCTGTCGGCCGGAACCTGCTCCGGTCTAAGGATGTAACGCGGCAGGCTGCATTTTTGTGCCCGATACCGGGCAGATTGTCCTCCAGGCAGACCAGGATGTCCATACCCTCCTGGCGGCCGCCTGAACGGGAGAATGCCGGAAAATCGCGGAATATCGCGGCGCGCCCTTTGTCCTAGTAGGAAAAGGCCTTACCGGGTGGCAGAGTTTCGAATGTCAGATAGGCCATGGTGGAGGATTTTATGCGGGATCTACGGCTGGTTGGCGTCCACGACGACGGCGGACATCTTCTGTTGAGCGGTACCGGCGGCGAGATGTTCCAGCTTCCGATTGATGAGGCGTTGCGGGTTGCAGCGAGCCGGACACCTGCCCAGGTGGCCGCACGTGCCTCCATCACGCCCGTCGCCATGTCCCCGCGTGATATTCAGTCACGCATCCGCAGCGGTGCTACGGCCGCGGAGGTGGCGGAGCTGTCAGGGCTCCCGCTCGCCAATGTGCAGCGGTACGAAGGTCCTGTCCTTGCCGAGCGCGAATACATCGCCCAACAAGCCCGCAAAGTCGAAGTCGCCGCCCCTGCCCCCGGCCAGGAAACCTACCGCGCGGCGTTCGGCGACGAACCTGCAAGCCTCGGCGAAATGGTTGCCCACCGGCTCACTGCCCACGGGATCGACTCTTCGGCGGTGGAATGGGACTCCTGGCGCCGGACCGACGGCACGTGGACCGTCGTCGCGCGCTTCGAGACCAAGCCGGGCAGCCTGGAGAGCATCGGCGAAGAGCCGCCCGCGATGTGGACGTTCCATCCCGCCCGCAAATCCATCCAGAACGCCAACCGCTGGGCCCAGCAGCTCAGCGAACTGGAACCCCTCGATGGACCAGTACCGGCGCGACGGCTCACGGCCGTTTCGGACCGGCCTTTCGACTTTGAGGCCGACGCCGGAACCGCCGCCCGTGTGGCCGCCGCGGCTGCCACCAAGGAAGCCGACGGGCTCCTGGACATGCTGCGCTCCCGTCGCGGACAGCGGCTGGGACTGGACGAAGACAGCGACGACGCGTTGGCGCTGCTGCTCAGCAGTGGCGTTCCCGCTGCGCATCCGCGGGCCGGCGACGTCGAAGACGGATCCGCTGACAGCGAATCAACTGACACGGAGTCAGACGACACGGAGGAGCAGGCAAAAGCCGAACCCGCTCCCAGCCGCCGTGACGCTCGCGCATCCATGCTGTCCCGGCTGAGCCTGGCCCCGAAGCATGATGACGACGAAAACGACTCCCTCCATCTTCACGATGGGGTCAGCACGAATACCAGGGAAATCACGGTGGTTCCGGGTCCGCTGCGCCCTGTGACCCTGCTGCGCGGCAGGAACGACGACGACGACCGGGCCGGCAATGATGCCCGGACCGGCCGCGACGAATCCCAAACCCAGGAAGCGCCCGCACCGCGGGCGGGTCTGGACGAACTGCTCGGCGGAGCTCCCCGACGGGAACGCGAAGAGCCGAAGCCCACCCCCTCCGGCCAGAAGGATGAAGAGCCTTCAGATGCCGCAGTGGCCGAGCGCCAACCGTCACGGCCCAAGCGCTCCAGCATTCCGAGCTGGGATGACATCCTCTTCGGAACCCGCGGAGACTAGGAAGCTTTCACTTCGCGGCAGCTTCAGCTGGCGCCGCGCCAAAGGCAAGCGTCGACGTCGAACGGCAGCAACTGATCGCGGCTCGCCATGAGGTTGGCCCCGTGTGCCGTGACCCGGCGCATGTAGTGCCTGCGGCATAGGGTCTCGTATCCGACCACCGGGTGTGACGCTTCGGCTTGCGCCGGGGCAGCCTCGGCCCGGCCGGCCTCCATGGCAACGTCGCCCACCACGACCTGCTCGCCTTCGACCACCATGATCCCGTCCACGGTCCGCGCGTTGTGGGTTGCCCGGCGGCCGCACCAGCAAAGCGCCTCGACCTGCAGTACCTGGACCCTGTCGGCGAGCTCCACGAAACGCTGGGATCCGGGGAAAAGACGGGTGCGGAAGTCGGACGTGATTCCGAAAGCGAACACGTCTACGCCCATCTCATCGACGACGCGCGCGAGTTGTTCCACTTGCTCCGGTGAGTAGAACTGGGCTTCGTCGCAGATGAGGTAGTCCACCGTGAGGCCTGTGGTCCGGCGTCGGACAACCTCGTCCCAGAAATCCGTCGTGTCGATGACTTCCACCGCGTCGGTCCGGAGTCCGAGCCTGCTGGAGATGACGGAACCGCCGGCACGGTCGTTGCAGCTGAAGCGGACCCCGCCCCGGCCGCGGGCACGGTGGTTGTAGTCCATCTGCAAGGCAAGGGTGGACTTGCCGCAGTCCATGGTTCCGGAGAAGAAAATGAGCTCAGCCACGGCGGCCCTTGGGACCTCCGGCTTGGAAGCATAGCAGCGGAACTTCGCGTTCCGCCTTGGTCAGCGAACCGTGCTGCCCCACCACTTCCAAGGCAGTTGGACGGACGCGGCGGACGTCGTAGAGCGCCAAGGCATCCTTGGCGGCGATCATGACATCCCCGATCCGGCGGGAAACTTCCGGCCGAAGGACCCCGAAGAGTCCTGCTTCAAGGGCCTGCCCGCGGGTGAAGGCCCAGATCCGATCGCCGAAGCGGGCGCGCCAGGCATCCAACACGGCTTCCCGCTGGAGCTCCCCGGCGTCGGGTTCGAAGTACAGGTGAACCATGCGTGGCTCGCCTGCGGTGTGCCGGACCCCGGCAATCAGGGCGGGATCGGCCGAGTAGTCGATGCGCTGCGACTCCGGGACGTCCACCATCCCGTGATCGCCGGTGAGCAGGATGGTAGTCCCCGCGGGCAATGCGGCAGAGAGCCTCTTGACCGTTGCATCCAATTCCTCGAGCTGGTGCTCCCAGCGAGCGGAGTGGCAGCCGTAGCGGTGCCCGGCTTTGTCCAGTTCGTTGACGTAAAAGTACATGAGCGAACGGGTTCCAGCCGCCATTTCCTCCCCCGCCGCTGCCGTCCGGGCATGGGGCGAGCTGCCGCCCACGAACCTGCTTCCCCGGAGCGCCGCGCGGGTCATCGGTGACGCGCCGAATTGCGGCAGGCTCACGGTGACGACGTCGGCGTCGGCCGCCACGCGTTCGAAAATTGTGGGAAACGGCTGCCAGCGCAGGGGGTCGACACCGGCGTCCCAGTTGCCGAGCAGGTTGACTACCTTGTCCTGGTCGGGATCCAGGACGTCATAGCCCACCATGCCGTGTTCGCCCGGCGTACGGCCGGTTCCAAGGCTCGCCAAGGACGATGCCGTGGTGGAAGGAAAAGCCGCGTCAAGCCACGCAGGGACGGCTCCCTGTCCCGCGTTCGCTATCGACCTCAGGAACGGAGTGTGGGCGGCCTTCTGCTTCAGGAGGTTGCGCCCCAGTCCGTCTGCGAGGACCACGCACACGCGTTGCGACGAAGGCAATTGCAGCTTGTTTTCGAAGCCGGGCAGGCCCATGCTCGCTGCGGCGCTGGTGAAGACCTCGGCGATCGATTTGTTGCCGTACAGCGGCGCAGCGGGAAGCTCGGTGACGGCGCTGGAAACGGAGACGGTGTCCTGGGCGATGGGTTCCGACGTCGCCATCAGCGCTGGTGCCCGCGGCTGAGCCTGTTGCCGAAGACGCCCGAGCGGAGCCGCGGAGCGGACATCATGCCGGGGTGGACCGAGGGCCCGGGAGCGCCTGTGTTCACAGCCCGCAGGGCCCGGGCAAAGACCTTCGCGTCCTGGACAGCCCTGGGTCCGTCGGCCTCGGAGCTGATCCGCAGCACGATGTCCTCCTGGGAGATGGTGCCCGTGTACCCATGGTCGGCTTCGCACTGGGGATCGCCGCAGCTGGCGGGGCCCACGTCCAGGCGTTGGCCACCTGACCAGGCAATGGACAGGGTGAGCTCCCTGACGGGGTCGCTCGGAGTGTAGTTCTGTGGCTGCGCATACATGTAGCTGAGGACCACAGAGCGGATTTGTGCCACGGGCACGGACTCCGTGGAAATCTGGGCGACGATCTGCTCTCCGGCTTCGTCGAGCTGCTGGTCGTCGACGTGGGTGATCACCAGCATGTCTTCGGTGAGGACCAGGACCGTGATGTGCCGCCGGACCTCGGCCCGGTCGAAATGCGTTTCCAAATGCACCAGATGCGCGAGGCAGTCACGCCCGTCCAAGGCATCGGCTACAACATCGGCAACAAGGACAGGGTAGAAACCTGCCCGTTGAAGTGCCTGGTCCAGGCTCTGCCCCTGCGAGCTGTGGTTGTGTGCTGCATGGTGCCCGGTGGTAGCCGGACCGGACGGAGGCGTCGGGGACTTCGAGCTCATTCCCCCATTTTCACAGATCGGCTGGGGACTTCATAACTGTCCGTCCTCCGGCGGTCAACTGCCAGGTCAGCTGAGCATCGCGCGGCGGGCACTGTCTGTGCGCTGTGCGGCGTTCCCGATCCACACCTCGGCGGCAAGGATTTTCGCGCCCTGCGTCCCGGCCAGGACGGGATTGAACTCCACGAGCGCGATTTCGGGGTGTTCATCCTTGAGCCGGACCAGCCGTGCTCCCAGGTCTTCGAGGGCGGCCACGTCCACTGCCGGCAGCCCTTGGTATCCGAACAGTTTCAGGGAAGCCCGGGGCGCCCTGATGAAGTCGTGCAAATCAGTAGTAGACAAGGGCGGCACCCGGTGCGCCCAATCGTCCAGGAGGTTCACGGCGTCACCCGCCAGACCGAAAGAGACCACGGGCCCGAGGAGCGGATCCTCGATGGCCCGGAACGTGCAGGCCTGTCCCACTGGAACCATGGCCTGCACCTCTATGGCGGATGAACCGTAGGGTTCGAGTGCACGGCGCATCTGCGCGATATTGCGCCGAAGCGAGTCCGCATCCTCGATGTCCAGACGCACCCCTCCCAGGTCCAGGCGGTGTCGAAGGGCGGGATCCGTGGTCTTGAGCACCACGGGCCAGCCAAGCCGTTCGGCGGCGGCTACCGCTTCGTCATCGCTCTCGAACACGGCCGACGGCACCACGTTGATGCCGTAGCGGGACAGCAGCGCGGCCGCTTCGCCGTCGTCGAGCCGGATCAATTGCTCCCCCGGGACGGAGGACAAGAGCCGTGCGATGTGTTCGCGGGTG
Source organism: Arthrobacter sp. efr-133-R2A-63 (assembly GCF_030209795.1). Lineage (NCBI taxonomy): Bacteria > Bacillati > Actinomycetota > Actinomycetes > Micrococcales > Micrococcaceae > Arthrobacter > Arthrobacter sp. efr-133-R2A-63. Next base: position 99,108 of record NZ_JARVRG010000012.1, read on the forward strand.
CCCTCGCGGTCGCAACCCGCGGGCTCCACGAAGATGCCTTGGTCCCGGTCCAGCCATTTTGCGTACCGGACCACGGCCGCCAGGGCCGCCACTGCGCTGCCCGCACTGGAATAGCAAGGCAGTGCCGGGCCGGACTCTCCGCCGGGAGCGATAACTCGGTCCAATTGCACGGACGTGTCGAGGATCCCGGTGAATGCTGCCACGACGGGTTTGCCGGCCTCTGCCGCACATTCGGAGAGCACTCCCGCGATCGCGTCCATCGTGAGGCTGCGGGACGGGACCATCGCCGCCACCACGGCATGCACGGCATCGTCCGCAAGTGTCTTCCGGAGGCTGCGCCGCAGCCCTTCCCGCGCTGCGGACATCCCCGCGTCCAGGTCCACGTCGGTGACGATCCGGTCGACGACGAGTCCCTGCGGCGCCGCATTGTCCGCCACGACCTTCCCGAAGGCCGCTGAATTGCTGTAGACGGCGAGCGCCGGGCCCTTGGGCAAGGGCTGGCTGGAAACGATCTGCGCCACGTCCATGAGCTGTTCGATGGTTTCGACGGCAATGACCCCGGCTTGCCGCATCATCGCGTCCAGGGCTGCCACGGGCGCGAGCGTGGTCCTGACCACGTGCCCCGGGGGAAGGCGAAGACCGGTGACGTCCGATTTGGCCACGATGACAGGCTTGCTGCGCGACAAGCGCCGGGCCAGCCGGGAGAACTTGCGGGGATTGCCGATCGACTCCAGGTAGAGTCCGACGGCGGAGGTGTCGGGATCGTCTTCCCAGAACTGCATGACATCGTTGCCGGAGACATCGGCGCGGTTGCCGGTGGAGAGGAACGAGGAAAGACCCAGGCCGCGGCGACTTGCGGCGGCGTAGACGGAAACGCCGATGGCCGCTGACTGCGTGAACAGCCCCAGTCCCCCGCGCCCGGGCAGCTTCGGAGCCATGGACGCGTTCAGCGAAACCTCCGGGTTGGTGTTCACGATCCCCAACGATTCAGGGCCGATCACGCGCATCCCAGAGGACCTGGCCCGGCGCACGAGTTCCCGCTGCTTCCGCAGCCCCCGTTCGCCGTCGTCCGCGTACCCGGCTGTGGCGACCACAAGGCCTTTGACCCCGGCTGCACCGCACTCGTCCACTACTTTCGGAACTTCTTCGTACGGTACTGCGATGACTGCGAGCTGCACCGGCCCGGGGACCTCGGCGATCCGGGCGAAGGACTTCATCCCGGCAAGTTCGAACGCCTCCGGGTTGACGGCGTAGACCGCGCCTTTGAAGCCGCCTTCCACGATGTGCTCAAGCAACTGGTGGCCGATCGTCCCCCACTTGCGGCTGGCACCCACCACGGCGATCGACGACGGCGCCAGCAAGTCGCGCACGCTGCGGGCCTCGGCGCGGTGTTCCCGGGATTCCATGACGGCCAGGGATTTTTCGGTGGGGTCAATGTTGAAATCAACGCTCACCACGCCGTCGTCGAATTTGCGCACCAGCTCGTACCCGGCGTCCGCGAACACGCGGAGCATTTTGCGGTTCTCCGGCAGGACCTCGGCCATGAAGCGGCGGATGCCGTTCTCCCGGGCGGCCGCAGCCAAGTGTTCGAGCAGGATGGAGCCGATGCCCCGGCCCTGCTGGACATCGGAAATGTTGAAGGCGACTTCGGCCTCGGTCGGGTCATCCAGCCGGTCGTAGCGGCCGACGCCGACGATCTCTCCACCGATGGTGATGACGAACGCCACCCGGTCTTTATGGTCCACTTCGGTGAAGCGGTGCAGTTCCTTGGTGGAGAGTCTCGGTTTGAACGAGAAGAACCGCATATAGATGGAGGTCTCGGACTGCGCCGCGTGGAAAGCCTGGAGCGCGTCGGCATCCCCGGGTGAAATTGGTCTCAAGTGGGCCGTTCCGCCGTCGCGAAGCACGACATCGGCCTCCCAATATTCCGGATATACGCCGGCGCCGGGCTGATCCACCATAGGCTTAGCCTAGCTAAGTCTTCCGCAGTACACGTTTAAGGATCCACCGACTCCATGGCACGCAGCCAAAGTCCCTCCCGCGCGAACGCGGCCTCGGCCGCCCTCGACGGGGACTTCACCGAGAACATCATCGATATCGACGTCACTTCCGAAATGGAAGGCTCCTTCCTGGAGTACGCGTATTCGGTGATCTATTCCCGCGCGCTCCCCGATGCGCGCGACGGCCTCAAGCCCGTTCAGCGACGCATCCTGTACATGATGAGCGACATGGGCCTGCGCCCGGACCGCGGGCATGTGAAGAGCGCCCGCGTGGTGGGCGAAGTCATGGGAAAGCTGCACCCCCACGGTGATGCAGCCATCTATGACGCCATGGTGCGCATGGCACAGGACTTCTCGCTGCGCTTGCCCCTGATCGACGGCCACGGCAACTTCGGTTCGCTCGACGACGGCCCGGCAGCACCGCGTTACACGGAAGCACGGCTCGCCGCGGCAGCGATGACGATGACCGAGCACCTCGACGAAGACGTGGTGGACTTCGTCCCCAACTACGACAACCAGCTCACCCAGCCGGATGTCCTGCCCGCGGCCTTCCCCAATTTGCTGGTCAACGGCACTACTGGCATCGCCGTCGGCATGGCCACCAACATGGCTCCCCACAACCTCGTGGAAGTCATCGCGGCCGCCCGGCACCTCATTGCCACTCCGGACGCGACGCTGGAAGACGTCATGCGGTTCGTGCCCGGCCCGGACCTGCCCACCGGCGGCCGGATCGTGGGACTCGACGGAATCCGCGATGCCTATGCCACCGGACGTGGTTCGTTCAAGACCCGCGCCAAGGTGGAGATCGAGCAGCTGACCGCGCGCCGCACCGGCCTGGTGGTGACCGAGCTCCCCTACATGGTGGGTCCCGAGAAGGTCATCGAGAAGATCAAGGATGCCGTCAACGCCAAAAAGCTGACCGGCATCAGCGATGTGATGGACCTCACCGACCGCAAGCACGGGCTGCGGCTCGTGATCGAGATCAAGAACGGCTTCAACCCCAACGCCGTGCTGCAGCAGCTCTACCGGTTCACCCCGATGGAAGACTCCTTCGGCATCAACAACGTGACTTTGGTGGACGGGCAGCCTCAGACTTTGGGCCTGCTCCAGCTCCTGCAGGTCTATGTCGGCCACCGCCTGTCCGTGGTGCGTCGCCGCACTGCTTTCCGCCTGGGCAAGAAAAAGGACCGCCTCCACTTGGTGGAGGGCTTGTTGATCGCGATCGTCGACATCGACGAGGTCATCCAGATCATCCGTTCCTCCGACGAGGCATCGGCGGCCCGCGAACGGCTGATGTCGATCTACGACCTGTCAGAGATCCAGGCCAACTACATCCTGGAACTCCGCCTGCGCCAACTGACCAAGTACTCGCGGATCGAACTCGAGAAAGAACAGGAAGAACTGCGCCGGGAGATCGCCGAGCTCGAGGCGATCCTGGCGTCCGACGTGCTCCTTCGCGAGCTGGTGTCCGGAGAATTGGCCGAAGTGGCCGAGAAATACGGCACCCCGCGGCGCACTGTCCTCCTCGAATCAGAGGCCGTATCTCCCACCGTCGCAGCGGCGCTCGCAGCAGCCGTCCCGGCCGGCAAGGGCAAGGCCGCCGCGCTCCCGCTCGAAATCCCCGACGACCCTTGCTGGGCAATCCTCAGCGCCTCCGGCCAGATCGCGCGCACCTCCAACCAGGAGCCGCTGGCCGAATCCGGCCCGCGGAGCAAGCACGATGTCTACCGCTCGGTGGTCAAGACAACCGCGCGCGGCGAGATCGGCGCGGTCACCTCGCAGGGCCGGATGCTCCGGGTACAGGTCATGGACATGCCGGCGCTCCCGCCCATGTCCGGCCTGCCCAATCTTGCCGGGGGCGTCGCAGCTAAGGACTTCATCACCCTGCTCAAGGGCGAATCGCTTGTGGCGTTCGTGCCGCTGGATGCCGTATTGGCCATCGGAACGGTCCAGGGCGTGGTGAAGCGCGTCCAGCCCGACTACCCGTTGAACCGCGAAGACTGGGAAATCATTGCCCTCAAGGACAAGGACGCTGTGGTGGGCGTGGAGCCTGCCCAGGACGACGACGTCGACCTCGTCTTCGTGACCCGGCTTGCGCAGCTCCTGCGGTTCAGCGCCTCCACGGTCCGGCCGCAGGGCCGCACCGCGGGCGGCATGGCGGGAATCAAGCTTGGTGACGGCGACGACGTCATCCACTTCGGGACGGTGCGCGCCACCGACCCTGCCGCCGTCGTCGTAACGATTGCCGGCAGCAACGGTGCGCTGCCGGGAACCGCTCCGGGTACGGCGAAGATCACCCCGTTCGAGGAGTACCCGGCCAAGGGCCGGGCCACGGGAGGCGTGCGGGCCCACCGCTTCCTCAAGGGTGAAGACACTCTGCTGCTCGGATGGGCGGGTCACGGTCCGGCGAAGGCGTCATCAAGCGCCGGCGTTGCCCGGTCCCTCCCGCAAGAGCACGGCCGCCGCGACGGCTCCGGTGTTCCCCTCTCCCAGCCCGTGGATGCCATCGGTGCGAGCATGGCGTGGGAAGAAGGAAACGCCGGGGAGAATTGACCGGAAGCCGCCGTTGACTGGTACGTCCCGGCTGGCCACGTCCTCGCTCCGCTGGCCTACATCGTCGCGATACTGATGATGTTTCCTTCCGAGTCGAGGAACCAGGCTCCCCTTTCGCCGTCCGGCAAAGTGGCTACGCCGTTTTCGGTCTTCAGGCCAGGGAAATCGTATTCTTCGAAAACGACTCCGCGCGTCCTGAGATCGGCCATGTCCTGGTCCAGGTCCGTGCTCTGGAATCCCAGTTGGGTGTTCTTGGCGGTCCCGGCGTTGGGCGTCTCGTAGAGCAGGAAGGCTGTGCCGTTGGCGCACTTGTACATCAGGTTGTCTTTGGCCTCCGGATTATCCGGTTCAAGACCGAGCTTGTCACGGTAGAAGTCGCGGGCGCGGGCGATATCGCTGGCAGGGAGCACACCGGCGACGTTTAGATCCTTAAGCATGGCAATTTCACTTTCCAGGCTTCCCCAGCACCTAACTTTACTCCTGATCGGGCTGATCAGACCGGGGACGTACTTCCCTCCGGGCAGTGCGACCGGATCAGGAATCCGGGCCCTAGACTACTGCCATGCCGATCATTCCTGATGACAAGGACTGGACCTGGGTCCTGTCCACGCCGTGTCCCGAATGCGGCTTCGACGCCGCCACCGTCACCCCGTCCACCGTCCCGGGGACAGTCCTCAACATGCTGCCGCGGTGGCGGGCCGTTCTGCGCCGGGAAGACGCGTCCACCCGCCCGGACGAGCACACATGGTCGCCATTGGAGTATGCCTGCCACGTGCGGGACGTCTTCAGCCTGTTCGACCAGCGCCTGAACCTGATGCTGCGGGAGGACGACGCCCACTTCGCCAATTGGGACCAGGACAAGGCCGCGATCGACGGCGACTACGCCAACGCGGACCCGGCGGAAGTGGCTGCGCAGCTGGCCACCGAGGGCACCCAAATTGCCAACTCCTTCGCCGCTGTCCACGAGGATGAGTGGCCCCGCACCGGGGTCCGCAGCAACGGCTCCACCTTCACCGTGCTGACATTCGCCCAGTACTTCCTGCACGACGTCGTCCATCACCTCCACGACGTGGACGGCTAGGCGCTGCGATGTCGTGGAAAGACACGCGGGCAACCCGCCTCTTCAACATTGGGTTGCCCATCGTCCTCGGTCCGTTCGGTGGCCTGTCCTCGGTGGAGCTCGCGGCCACGGTCAGCGAGGCTGGCGGGCTGGGTTCGTACGGCCTCTACGGCTACGACGCGGAACGGATTGCCGCCACGGCCCGCGAACTCCAGGAGGCCACCGGGAAACCGTTCGCGCTGAACCTTTGGCTCCCCATCGAGGGTGAAGAGCCACCAACCGCGGACGCCCGGCAGTTCGCCGCCTACGTGGACATCCTCCGGCCGTATTTCGAGCTGGTTGGCGTGGAACCACCCGCGCAACCGGATGCCTACCAGCCCGATCTGCAGGAACAGATCCAGGCGGCCATCGATGCCCGGCCCGCCGTGCTGAGCTTCGTCTTCGGCGTTCCGTCCTCGGCTGTCATCGAGGAGGCCCACCGGAACGGCATCGTGGTGGCCGGTACTGCCACCACCGTCGACGAAGCGGTGGCGTTGGATACCGGCGGCGTTGACGCGATCGTCGCCACGGGCATGGAGGCCGGCGGGCACCGGGTTTCCTTCCTCCGCGCCCCGGAGGACTCCCTCGTCGGGGCCATGGCCCTCGTGCCCCAGGTGGTGGACGCCGTCTCGGTTCCGGTCATCGCCGCAGGTGGTATCTCCGACGGCCGCGGAGTCGCTGCCGCCTTGGCCCTTGGCGCGGACGCGGTCCAGATCGGTTCGGCCTTCCTGGCCACGCGGCAATCAGCCATCAGTCCCGCGCACCTGGCCGCGATGCGCGGACCCCACGCCGCCCATACTGTCCTGACCCGCGCCCTCAGCGGCCGCTTGGCACGCGGCATCCCCAACCGGATCACCGCGGAGCTCGCCGATCCTTCCGCCCATGCCCCGTTCCCGATCCAAAACTGGCTGACCGGCAAATTCCGGCCCGCTGCCGCGGCTCAGGGAGTCCCTGACCTGATGTCGCTGTGGGCGGGACAATCGACGCCGCTCATCAGGGAGGACGACGCACGGAAGTTGGTGGCGAACATCGTCGAGTCCGTGGACGCCACCTTCGGACGCCTCCTCGGCTAGTTTCCGTCTGCTAACTTCCCGTTGACGTCGCGAGCGGCGAGAAGCCGCGGTCATACTTGAACTCGATTCGCCGCTTATGCCGGGCTCCTGGACATGCCCCTCGCCAGCGCTAGCGGATGGACATATTCCCGTTATGTCCGGTCGCGGCCGCGAGGAACGCGCATGTCCTCCCAGGGACCAGGTCCAGGCGGCGGACCGCCCGGGCTCACGGACATGCTCTGCGCCCGGGCCAGCGGATGGACATATTCCCGTTATGTCCGGTCGCGGGCACGAGGAACGGGCATGTCCCCCAGGGACCAGGTCCAGGCGGCGGACCGCCCGGGCTCCTGGACATGCCCCTCGCCAGCGCTAGCGGATGGACATATTCCCGTTATGTCGGGTCGCGGGCACGAGGAACGCGCATGTCCTCCCGACGCGAAGAGGACTTGGCCCCTAAACCCCCGACGAATAACCAGAAAGAACGAGAATCAACGAAAATGACCACTAGTTTCCGCGCACCAGCTCCGGGAGCGCCGACGGGAGCGCCGACGGCGAGCCGAGATCCAGGCGGGCGTCTCCCCCGGCGATGTCGGCCGGGTTGTGCGTCACCAGCACCACGGTGACATCCTTCAGTCCGGCACGCAGCTCCGCCATCATGAGCCGCCCGGCCTCGGCGTCGAGATGGGCGGTTGGCTCGTCCAGGAGCAGGACTCTTGCGCCGGTGAGGAGCGTGCGGGCCATGGCGAGCCGCTGGCGTTCGCCGCCGCTCAGGGACGAACCGGAGGGGCCGATGCGGGTATCCAGGCCCTTCGGAAGTCCGGATGCCAATCGTGAGAGCCCGACGGCGCCGAGCGCCTTGTGCATGTCCGCTTCGGAAGGCTTGTGGCCGGCCGGGCGGGCGAGCAGCAGGTTGCCGCGGATGGTGGAGTCGAAGAGGTGGGCCTCCTGGGGACACCAGGCGGCATTCCCGGTGACGCATGCCCTGCCGGAAGACACGGGCAGGAAGCCAAGCAGCACGGAGAGCAACGTGGATTTCCCGGAACCGGAGGGTCCCGTGACTGCGAGCCACTGCCCGGGGGCCGCTTCGGCGCTGAGCCCGCTGAACACGGGGGTTCCACCCGGCCATGACGCTTCGAGGCCATCCAGCAACAGCCCCGCGGCACCGTCTGGCCGCTCAGGCAGCTTCAGCACGCCGCCGCCGGCATCCGAGGCGTCGAAGGCTCCGGACTGCGCGATCCGCCGCAGCACCGCGGCCAAAGCCGGCCCCTGCCGCACGGCGGACACAACTGCTCCGTAGGGCTCAGCGAGGGCCAGCTGAACCAGGACGACGACGGCCAGCACAGCCGGCGCGACAGTTCCGGTTTGCACCGAGGGGGCGCCGAGGATTCCGGCCGCCAGCGCTCCCAGGGTGCACGCCAGCACGGTCAGTCCCTGGCCGATGCCATCCGCCCACGCGGAACGCTGCGCCGCCGCAGTGGCCGCGCTGTCCCTCCGGGCCAAGGACGACAAAACCATTCCCGCCACGCCGTTGGCGCTGAGCTCGGCACGGGCGTCGAGGGCTGCGGCAACATCGCGAAGCACCAATGAGCGCAGTTGCTGCTCTGAGCGGGCCGCGTTGCGGTCGGCCGCCAGGGCAAGAAGAGGAGCTACGACAAGGCCGAGCACGGCGGTGGCGACCACCGCCGGCACAGCGGCGGGAACCAGCAGGGCCGAGGCGACCACCGCCGCCACCCCGACCGCAACCGCGGAGAGGGGCGGCAGGACGACGCGCGGCAGCACGTCCCGCAGCGTGTCGACGTCGTCCACCACCGCTCCGAGGACATTGCCGCCCAGCAGGAGCCGCCGCAAGGACAGGGCCCGCGCGCTGAGGCTCGCCCAGAGCGCGCCGCGGAGCCTAGTCATCGCCGCGAAAACCGTGTCATGGACGACGAGCCGCTCGGAGTAGCGCAGCACGGCCCGGCCTATGCCGAAGAACCGCACGCCGACGATTGCTCCCAGCAAGTACAGGATGGGCGGTTGCTCGCTCGCGCGGATAATGAGCCAGCCGGACAGCCCGGACAACGCCACGGCAAACAGGGCGGCGAGCGCCGCGAGCAGCACGGCACCGGCAAACTTGTAACGGACGGGCGCCAGGATGCTCGCGAGGGCCTTGAGCGTGGAGATGGCGGTGGGGGGTTCCATTCCCCCGTCCGGTGCGGTTCCGGGAGTCGCGTCCCCCTGGAGCGGAGCCGGCACGGACACAGCGGATTCCAGGGCCACGTGGCCGGTATGATCCTGCGCCGTCACGCCGTCGACGCTCACGACGTAATCCGCCAGTTTCCGGGTCGCGGCGTCGTGGGCCACGAGGATGACAGCCGCGGCCCCCCGCAGCCCCGCGATCGCCGCACGAATGGCGTCAGCGGACGCGACGTCGAGGTGGGCGGTGGGTTCGTCGAGCAGCAGGACCGTGGCACCGGCGTCGAGGCGCGCCAAGCCGCGGGCCACGGCCACCCGCCGCACTTCGCCAGGGCTCAACTCGGCAGGATGTTTGAACGCGAGGTGCTCCGCGGCGGCTTGCTCCAGGCAACGCATGGCCCTCGCGATGTCAGCGTCCGGCGTGGATCCAGTGACGGACGGCGCGAAGTCCGCGTCGCCGCCGTTCAGGTAAAGGACAACCTCGTCCAGGACAGTACCGGCGACCATGACGGGATGCTGCGGTACCCACGCCACCGAGCGCGCATCCAGTCCGGTGACGGAACCTTCGATGGTTGCCTCCGGACCGTCGCCGATCGTGCCGGCGAGAACGCCAAGGATGGTGCTTTTGCCTGAACCGCTGCGGCCATCCAGGGCGGTAATCCGCCCGGCCGGAGCCTCGAAGTCGATAGGCCCGACGGCGGCACCTGCCCTTCCCCTGTACGTCACCGTCAGCCCGGTGACCACGACGCCGGCGGAAGCTCCGGCGTCGTGCGCTCCAGCACCGGAATCATCATTCAGCGAACGGCCCGCCGGCGACTCCAGCACGGCGTTGGTTGCGGCCAAGGCCTCGCGCCCGTCGTCGCTGGCGTGGTGGGCCGTGCCCAGCTCGCGCAAGGGAAGATAGCAATCGGGGGCGAGGATGAGGGCCAGCAGGCCGGCTTCCAGACCCATGTCGCCCGCAACGAGCCGCACCCCGATGAAGACGGCCACGACAGCGACGGAGATGGTGGCTATCAGTTCCAGGGCGAGCGCGGAGAGGAACGCGGTCCGCAGGGTTCCCATGGTCCGCGAGCGGTATTCCTCGGAGAGGTCCTCGAGGGCCGCACGCTGTTCGCCCGCGCGGCCCAGTCCCACCAGCACGGGAAGGCCCTTGGCCAACTCCAGGATGTGCCCGGAGAGCCTCCGCAGCGTGGATTGGGCTTCGTGGACCCGGTCCTCGGTGTGGCGGCCGATCAGCACCATGAACAGCGGGACCAGCGGCACGGTCAGCACCACAACCACGGCACTGACCCAATCCGCGAAGAGTATCCGCGCGCCAAGGAGCAAGGGCAGTGCAGCGCAATTGACCAAGGCGGGCAGGAACTGGGTGTAGTAGTTGTCCAGCGCATCAAGTCCGCGGGTCGCGAGCACCGCGAGCCCGCCGTCGTTCACGTCTCCTACCCGTCCCGCGGCCCCGGGGCCGAGGGCGCGCCCCAGCAGCCGGAGCCTCAGCTCTTCCTTGACCCCGAGGGCCGCCCGGCGCGCCGCGACTCCTTGGCCCCAGACCGTCAGCGAGCGCAGGACAGCGCCGGCGGCTCCCCAGGCGAGTCCTTCGCGCCACCCCATGCCGCCGGCAGCAAGGCCGGACAACATCCCCGCGATGGCCTGCGCTATCAGGACCAGCGACAAAGCCTTGAGCGAGGACAGCAGACCAAGGACGTACAAGGCGGATCGGGTGGCCGCTCCGGCCGGCAGCTGCGGCTTCATCCGCTACTCGCCGGCGTCCTGCGGTGCGTGTTTGGCAGCCGGTCCGCCCGGAGCCGCATGGCCCACCAGCACCTTGGCCGCAATGGCCGGCAGGAAGCCATGCGCGGCGGGAATGTGGGCTGCGCTCACACGGCGCCGGAACACCCAGTAGGTCCAGGCCTGGTACGCGATGACCAGCGGCAAGCCGACGGCGGCCACGATGCTCATCAGCCCCAGCGTGTAGGCCGACGATGAGGCGTTGGAAATCGTGAGGTTGAAGGCGGGGTTCACGGTGGAAGGGATGACCACGGGGAACGCCGCGCCGAAGATGGAAGCGGTGGCGCACACCAGGAACGCACCCAGCGCTCCGAAGGCCTTGCCCTCAGCCCCCTTGCGGGCGAGGACCCAGGACGCTGCACCCGCCAGGACGCCGAGGAGGACCAGGATCCACGTCAACGGCTTGCCGCTGAGCAGCTGGAGGGCCACCATCCACGCAAGCAGCGGCAGCAATGCGAGCGGGGCGAGCCGCACAAACCAGCGGCGCGCACGGTGGCGCACGTCGCCGTCGGTCTTCAGTGCCAGGAACGCCAGCGCGTGCACCAAGGCGAACGCGACGACGGCGAAACCGCCCAGCAGGGCGTATCCGCTGAACCAGGCAAAGGGGCCGCCCTGACGGTCGCCGTTCGAGTCGATCGGCAGCCCGGTGGTGGTCAACGCCAGCGCGGCGCCGATGCCGAACGCCGCCGTGAACGAACCCAGGGCAATCGCCCAGTCCCAGACCGTCCGCCAACGCGCAGTGTCCACCTTGCCCCGGTACTCGAAAGCCACGGCCCGGAAGATCAGGGCCACCAGGACAATCAGAAGCGGCAGGTAGAGCGCCGAAAACAGCGAGGCGTACCACATCGGGAAGGCCGCGAAGGTGGCACCGGCCGCGGTCAGCAGCCACACTTCGTTCCCGTCCCACACCGGACCGACCGTGTTCAGCAGCACCCGGCGGTCGGTGTTGTTCCGGGCGAAGAGCTTCATGAGCATTCCGACGCCGAGGTCGAAGCCCTCAAGGAAGAGGTAACCCGTCCACAGCACGGCGATGGCCACGAACCAGACGATAGGCAACAGTTCCATTCGAAAATTCCCTCTGCTTCCTAGTAGGCGAATGCCAAGACGTCGTCGCTGTCGCCGGGTTGGCCCGGGGCGCCCGGCGTCCCGCCGTCGTCGTCCTTCTTTTCCTTCTTTTCGCTCCCGCGAGCCTCAGCGAGCTCCGGCATCGCGGACACCACGCCTCCGCGGGCGTATTTGACCAGCAGCCGGACTTCCACCACGAGCAGGACCGCGTAGATGGAGGCCAACACCACCAGCGAGGTGATGAGTTCTCCGGCGGAGACGCCTGGCGAGACGGCGGCGGCCGTGAACATGAACACTTGGTCGACGCCGCTGGCGTCCGGATTGGGCGCGACGACGAACGGCTGGCGGCCCATTTCCGTGAAGATCCAGCCGGCGGCGTTGGCGCCGAAGGGAGCAAGGATGCCGAAGACCGCGAGGCGCATGATCCAGCGGGACTGCGGGACCAGGCCCTTGCGCGTGACCCACAGGGCCAGCAAAGCGGCAAGGGCGGCGATCCCGCCGAAGCCGATCATCATGCGGAAGCCCCAATAGGTCACTTCCATGACGGGCACGTACTGGATTTCCTGGCCTGCCCGGTCGCCGTACAGGGGATTGTTCGGCAGGTGGGTGCCGTACTTGGCCTTGTACTCGTCGAGGAGGCTGTTGACCCCCTTCACTTCGGTGTTGAAGTCCCCCTTGGCCAGGAAGGAGAGGATACCGGGGACCTCGATCACGGCCACGATGTCGTTGCAGTTCTTGGACCCGAGGTTGCCGATGCTCAGCACGGAGAACCCGGTGCCGTCGTGGCACGCGGCCTCTGCCGCGGCCATCTTCATCGGCTGTTGTTCGAACATCAGTTTGCCTTGCATATCGCCGGTGATGGCGGTACCGGCAAAGGAGATCATGGCGACGACGGCGCCGATCCGCAGGGACGTGATCCACACCTTGTAGTCGGCCTTGTCCCGTCCGGGGATGTCGGCTTCGCCGGCGACGGCGCGGCCATCCGTTCCGACAGTGTCGATGCCGTCGTGGCGGCGGCGCCAGAGGTGGTACCAGGCGATGCCCAGGAGGAACGCACCGGCGACGGCCAGCGCGCCGAAGAGGGTGTGGGGTACGGCCACCATCGCGGTGTTGTTGGTGAATACCGCCCACGCGTCGGTCATGACGGGACGCCCGTTGACCATCGTGACGCCGACGGGGTGCTGCATCCAGGAGTTGGCCACAATGATGAAGTAGGCCGAGAAGACCGAGCCGATCACCGCGATCCAGAGGCACGCGAGGTGGACGCCGCGCTTGAGTTGCTTCCAGCCGAAGATCCAGAGTCCCAGGAAGGTCGATTCCACGAAGAACGCCAGAAGGGCTTCCAGGGCGAGGGGCGCACCGAACACGTCGCCGACGAACCGGCTGTATTCGCTCCAGGCCATGCCGAATTGGAATTCCTGCACGATGCCCGTGGCCACGCCCATGATGAAGTTGATGAGGAAGAGCTTGCCCCAGAACTTGGTCATCCGGAGGTATTCAACCTTGCCGGTGCGATACCAAAGGGTCTGGATGACAGCCACGACAAGGCCCAGTCCGATGGTCAACGGCACCATCATGAAGTGGTAGACCGTGGTGATTCCAAATTGCCAGCGTGCGATTTCCAAGGCGTCCATTGCTGTCCTTTTTATCCGGCTGCCCGCGAAGCGGCGTCCATTTCTACGTAGCGTAGAACTTGTTTCTTCTACACAGTGTAGAACAAACCCGCTGCGATCTGCTCACCACTCTTCCAGCGGCGTCACAGTGCCGCAAGGACACGGCGCGCCGCATGTTCTACCTCACGTAGAATCGCCGCTTGAAAAGCGGTAGATTGAAGGTGGAATGTTGGAACATCGCACTTCCCCCGGCCCATGAGACGGGGAGGGAAGTGCGGAAAGTAGGGATGCATTGATGGCAAGTCTTGGCGAACTGGAACGGGCGGTCATGGACCTCCTTTGGGCGGGCCAGGAGGCTGCGACAGCCAACAAACTTCGTGATCTGCTGGCGCAGGATTCTGCCGCCACGGACGGCATTGCAGGACACCAGGGCAAGGACCTCGCAGTCACCACAGTGCTGACGGTCTTGTCCCGCCTTGAGAAGAAAGGCCTCGTCGAGCGCGAACGCGGCACCCGCCCGCACCGCTACCAGGCTGTTTCGAGCCGCGCGGACCACACGGCGGACCTCATGCACGAGGCACTCGGCTCCGCGCCGGACCGCGAAGCCGTGCTGGCCCGGTTCATCGGTTCCGTGAGCGAGAGTGAAGCCGCCACGCTGCGCAAGCTGCTCGGCAAAAACTAACCACCCATGTTCTGGACCTCATATTTTCTGGCGGTCCTTGCTTTGGTGTTGGCCTGGCCGGTTCCCGTCCTCTTGTCGCGCGCCGAATGGCCATCGCGCGCACCCTTCATGGCCATGGTCCTCTGGCAGGCCATCGCACTCGCCGGTGGCCTGTCCATGATCGGTGCCATGCTCGTCTACGGGCTTGAGCCCATCGGCGACAACCTCATCGCAGGCCTGCGCTCCCTGGCTGGCATGGTGCTCCACAACGAGCCCACCACGGCGCTGGGTTTCTGGCACTTGTTCGCCTTGTCCGCCGCGGCGCTGCTGAGCGCCCACCTCGTATTCACCCTGCTGCTCACCTACGTCAAGATCGAACGGCAGCGGCGGAGGCACCGCGAGCTCCTCGCCCTCCTGGCCTCACCGTCCGACGACGGCCCCGGCACCGTGGTCATCAACCACGACTCCCCCGTAGCCTACTGCCTGCCGGGCGGCGCACGGTCGGTGACCGTCCTGTCCGACGGACTCATGGCTGCCCTCGAGCCGGCCGAGCTCCGGGCCGTCCTCATCCATGAAAACGCCCATCTCTCGCAACGCCACGACCTTCTACTGTGGGCCTTCGCCGCGTGGCGCCAGGCACTCCCCTGGTTCCCGACTACCCGGCTCGCCCAGGTGGCGGTCAACTCCCTGATCGAAATGCTCGCCGATGACGTGGCCCTGCGCACCGAGAGCAAGGGAACGCTCATCAAGGCGATCGCGATCGTCGCCAGCGGGTCCGCCCGTCCCGTGGAGCACTTCGCGCCACCCGGAACAAGCGGGCAGGACACCTCCCCCGAAAACAGCTCCTTGAGCGGCACCGGCGGCGCCGACTCACCGCGCACGACGGCGTCGCGCGTCAGCCGCCTGCTCTCACCCAAACCGCCGCTTCCGGCAGCCCAGCGCGCTTTGGTGCTTGCCGCCTCGGCAATGCTGCTCGCCGTGCCGACCGGCCTGCTGATCGTGCCGGGCTTGCTGGGCTGAAGAGGTCTGCCGGCCTAGGTAGGTAGGCCCGCCGGATCAGGCGTCGATACGTTCCCGGTCCAGGTCCGCCGCGCCGGCGATGATGAAGTCCTTGCGCGGGGCGACGTCCGATCCCATCAGCAGGTCGAAAGTATCCTCCGCCATCTTGGCGTTCTCGATTCCCACTTTGCGGAGGGTGCGGTGGCGCGGATCCATGGTTGTCTCGGCGAGCTGCTCGGCGTCCATCTCGCCCAGGCCCTTGTAGCGCTGGATCGGCTCCTTGTAGCGTTTGCCTTCCTTGGCGAGCCTGGCCAGCAGGACGTGCAGTTCGGCCTCCGAGTACGTGTAGATCATCTCGTTGGCTTTCTGGCCGGCGTTGATGACTTCCACGCGGTGCAGCGGCGGGACGGCCGCGTATACGCGGCCCTCATCGATCATCGGACGCATGTACCGGAAGAACAGGGTGAGCAGCAGCGTACGGATATGCGCGCCGTCGACGTCCGCATCGGTCATGAGGATCACCTTGCCGTAACGCGCGGCGTCGATGTCGAAGCTCCGGCCCGAACCGGCACCCACCACCTGGATGAGGGCTGCGCACTCCGCGTTGGAGAGCATGTCCCCCACCGAGGCTTTCTGCACGTTCAGGATCTTGCCACGGATCGGCAGCAGCGCCTGGAAGTCCGAAGAGCGCGCCAGCTTGGCGGTGCCAAGGGCGGAGTCTCCTTCCACGATGAAGAGCTCGGAGCGTCCGACGTCGTCCGTGCGGCAATCCGCCAGCTTGGTGGGCATCGACGACGTTTCCAGCGCGTTCTTCCGGCGCTGTGTTTCCTTGTGGACACGGGCTGAGATGCGGGATTTCATCTCGCTGACGATCTTCTCGAGCAGCAGCGCGGACTGGGCTTTGTCGTTGCGGTTCGCCGAGGTCAGGCGCCCCGTGATCTCGTCCTCGACCACCTTGGCAACAATCGCCCTGACAGCCGAAGTGCCCAGGATTTCCTTGGTCTGGCCCTCGAATTGCGGCTCCGCCAAGCGGACCGTCAGCACCGCGGTGAGGCCGGCCAGGACGTCGTCCTTCTCGATCTTGTCGTTGCCCGCTTTGAGCTTACGCGCGTTCGTTTCGACGGCCTTGCGGAACGTCTTCAGAAGTGCCTGCTCGAAGCCTGCCTGGTGCGTGCCGCCCTTGGGCGTGGCGATGATGTTGACGAAGCTCCGCATGGTGGTTTCGTAGCCGATCCCCCAGCGCAGCGCGATGTCCACTTCACAGTCGCGTTCCACTTCGGCGATCTTGCTGTGCCCGTTTTCGTCGAGGACCGGAACGGTCTCCTTGAACTTGCCCGCGCCATGGAGCCGCCAAATATCCGTGACGCCTGAATCCGCGGCGAGGAAGTCGACGAACTCGGAAATGCCGCCGTCGTGGTGGAACACCTCTTGGTGCGGTCCGTTCTCGCCGGGGGTGCCGGGGAGCCGGCGCTCGTCGCGGACAGTAAGCTTGAGTCCCGGAACCAGGAAGGACGTTTGGCGGGCGCGGGCTGCAAGATCCTCGTAAGCGAACTTCGCGTCCGGAGTGAAGATCTGCCGGTCCGCCCAGTAGCGGATGCGGGTGCCGGTGACACCCCGCTTGGCCTTGCCTACGACGTCGAGCACCGAGTTCTCGACGAACGGTTCGAAGACCGACGTCGGGCTCGGCTTCGAGCCGGTGTCCTTGAACCGGCCAGGCTCGCCCCGGCGGAACGACATCTGGTACGTCTTGCTTCCGCGGTCCACCTGCACGTCAAGACGGGCGGAGAGCGCGTTCACCACGGACGCGCCAACGCCGTGCAGGCCGCCGGATGCCGTGTAGGAGCCGCCGCCGAACTTTCCGCCCGCGTGCAGTTTGGTGAAGACCACTTCGACGCCGGTGAGCCCGGTCTTGGGCTCCAGGTCCACCGGGATGCCCCGGCCGTCATCGTGGATTTCCACCGAATTGTCCGCGTGCAGGATGATCTGGATGTCGTGCCCGAAGCCCGCCAGCGCTTCGTCCACCGAGTTGTCAATGATCTCCCACAAGCAGTGCATGAGGCCGCGTGAATCGGTGGAGCCGATGTACATGCCCGGACGCTTGCGGACCGCCTCCAGGCCTTCCAAAACTGAAAGGTGCCGGGCGTTGTATTCAGAACTCGGTGCCACGGGCGGGGCGCTCCTTCGGGGGTGTAACAGAGGCAAAAAACACTCCTCCTAGGCTAGCTGGCCCGGAGCCATGACGAGAGCTGCCACTCCCAATCGTGCTGGACGCCACTTCCCGGTGTTACGCACATGTGATACGCGGACAGCGAACGTGACCCATCCTTGCCATGGTTTTGCTTCGAATGCTGGTTATATGGATACACAGAACTACTAAGGAGGCCGAACATGACAACAGCAGTTGCAGACCGCACACTCAATGCACTCGACCGGTGCGACCGTTGCGGGGCCCAGGCATATGTCCGCGTTGTACTCGAGTCCTCCGGCGGTGAGCTGCTCTTCTGCGGCCACCACGCACGTGCAGTAGAGGCCACGCTGCGGCCGATGACTTCCGACTGGCATGACGAGACCGGTCGCCTTCAGGAGAAGGAACCCGTCCTCGCCGACTAGCCCCGATGGCTGGCCCTGAGAGGCCGCCCGGTTGACATAATTTCACAGAGACAACAGCCCCCTCCGAATGGAGGGGGCTGTTGCGTTAACCGAAGACTCCTCTGCCTAGGCGCGGCCCGCATCCCGGCGTTGTCTTTCCTGCCTCGCCCGGGTGACATCGGCCGCGATCTCCGTGAGCCCTTGCGCATCAAGCCCGGCCACGACCCCGTCGACGTCCGTGTCTGGCCGGTTCTGGCTCAGTTTGGCCTTCGCTTCGATGCGGGTAATGACCAGTTCGACGCCGACAATGGCGCGCAGCTGGCCGGAGATGTACCGCTCCGGCGCGTCGTCGACGGACCACGGCCGCTCGAAACCGGCTTCGTTAAGGTCGGTCAGCTGCCTGACATGGTTCGCGAGCCACGTCGCATCATCGTGGACGGCAAGCTTGCCGTAGACGTGCGCAGTGGAGTAGTTCCACGTCGGGACGACGCGTCCATGCTCCTCCTTGGAGGCGTACCAGGATGGCGAGATGTAGGCGTCCGCGCCCTGGATGATGACGAGTGATTCCCCGATCACCGCCTCGGACCATTGCGGATTGGTCCGGGCAAGGTGACCGTGGAGCGCTCCGTGTTCGCCGATCGAGGGATCGTAGATGAGCGGCAGGAAGGTCGCGAGCAGGCCCTGCGTCGTCATGGTGACAAGGTTCGCCGCGTTCGGCCGCGTCAGGAGCTCGTGGATGACGTCGGGACCGGCGTCGAAATGCGCGGGGATGTACATGGTTCTATTCTTCCTCTCTTGGGACGGGCGATCTGTTCTGTTGGTCTTCAGCGATTCTGTTCCGGCCGCGGATTGAGCCGGACCCGGACGGCGACGCCGGCGCAGACGATGACGGCCAGCCCACCCGCAATCGTCGTCCAGCCCAGGGATTCGCCCAGCAGCAGCCCTGCCCAGCAAATGCTCAGCACCGGCTGGATGAGTTGTACTTGGCTGACTTTGGCCATGGGCCCGATGGCGAGGCCCCGATACCAGGCGAAGAAGCCGAAGAACATGCTGACGACTCCGAGATATGCAAAAGCGGCCCACTGGCCCGGTGAGGCTGACGGCGGCTGCTGGGCCATGGAGAGGGCAGCCAGGCCGGCCATCAACGGCAATGCCAGGACAAGCGCCCAGGATACGGTCTGCCATACGCCGAGTTCGCGGGCGAGCAAGCCGCCTTCCGCGTAGCCGATGGCCGCAGCAACGACAGCTCCGAGGAGCAGCACATCCGCCCAGTTCAGCTGCCCGAGCCCGCCTGACTGTGCGAAAGCGAAAACAATGGCCGCAACAGCCCCTACGGCTGTCACCAGCCAGAAGACGGCGGGCGGATGCTCGCGTCCGCGGAGTACTGCGGCGCTTGCCGTTGCTGCCGGCAAGAGCGCGATGACGACGGCGCCGTGGCTGGCCGGCGCCGTCGTGAGTGCGAACGAGGTGAGCAAGGGGAATCCGACAACAATCCCGGCGGCAACCACGGCCAGGCGCGCCCATTGCCTGCCTCGAGGAAGCCGCTGCCTGGTGAGCAAGAGGGCGAACGCCGCGAGTATCGCCGCGACGACGGCACGGCCGGAGCCGATGAACAAGGGCGACAGGCCACCAACCGCCACCCGGGTGAAGGGAACAGTGAACGAGAACGCCGCTACTCCCAGGAGGCCCCACCAAAGGCCAGTTGCCGGACGGGACAGTACCACTGGGCGAATTATTGTAGTAGCGCTACTATTGTCTCTCATGAACAACGATAGCAGTTCAAGGATTGCGATGCGACTGCGGGAATGGATCGTCGGGGCCGCGCCGGGATCCCGGCTGCCGTCCACCCGGTCACTGGTTGCCGACTACCAGGCCAGCCCTGTGACGGTGCAGAAAGCCTTGCAAGCGCTCACGTCGCAGGGCTTGATCGAGAGCCGGCCGGGCGTCGGAACCTTCGTGCGGGCGGTCCGGACAGCACGCCCCTCGGATTACGGTTGGCAAACTGCGGCCCTGCGCGCACCGCAAGCGCCTCCGCGCTCAGCCTCCACCACGATGCGGGACACGTCGAACGCAACTATTGCCTTCCACTCCGGATACCCGGACCGGGAACTCCTGCCGGAGCGGCTCGTGCGGGCCGCCCTCGCCCGGGCGTCCCGCGGCGATGCTGCCTTGTCCCGACCACCCGCCGCGGGGCTTCCGGAGTTGCAGTCCTGGTTCGCGCACGAACTCGGCACCGCAACGCCGGCAGGACTCACCCCGCCGACAGCGAGCGACGTCATCGTGCTGCCGGGAAGCCAGGGCGGCCTCAGCTCCATCTTCACTGCCTTGGTCGGCCACGGGCAGCCGCTGCTCATGGAATCCCCGAGCTACTGGGGAGCTATCCTGGCCGCGACCCAGGCCGGAGTCCGCATCGTCCCGGTGCCCAGCGGAGCCGATGGGCCGGACCCCGAAGAATTGGCCAGAGCGTTCGAGGAGACCGGCGCACGGCTGTTCTATGCCCAACCAAACTATGCCAACCCCACCGGGGCACAATGGTCCACCCGGCGGGGCGAAGAGGTCCTGGACGTCGTCCGGCAGTACGGCGCGTTCCTCGTTGAGGACGACTGGGCGCACGATTTCGGCATCACGTCGACGCCGGCGCCCCTCGCCGCACGTGACGACTCCGGCCACGTGGTCTATCTGCGCTCCCTCACGAAGAGCGTTTCACCCGCCATCCGCGTTGCCGCCGTCATCGCGCGAGGCCCTGCCCGCGAACGCATCCTTGCAGACCGCGCCGCCGAGTCGATGTACGTCAGCGGATTGCTGCAGGCCGCGGCACTCGACGTCGTCACCCAACCGGCCTGGCAGACCCATCTGCGCAGCCTCCGCCATCAGCTCCAGTCACGCCGGGACCTGCTTGTCTCGAGCCTGCGCGAGCACGCCCCCCAGGCCCACCTCAGCATCGTCCCCAAGGGAGGACTGAATCTCTGGGCACGGCTTCCCGACGGCACGGGCCTCGAGGGCCTGACGCGTGACTGCGAGAGTGCCGGAGTCATGATCGCAGTCGGTAACGAGTGGTTTCCGGCCGAACCGGCGGGACCGTTCATACGCCTCAACTACGCCGGGCCCAACCCCTCGGCGTTCCCGGAAGGTGCCCGCATCCTCGGCCAAGCACTCGAACGGAACAGCCCCTGAATGCAAGAAGTGGACCCCGGGAATCCGGGAGTCCACTTCTTGACGGGCCGTGCCGCTTAGGCCAGGGCGTCCGTTGCTTTAGTCAAGGTAGTCGCGCAGAACCTGAGACCGCGAGGGGTGGCGCAGCTTGGACATCGTCTTCGATTCGATCTGACGGATGCGTTCGCGGGTGACTCCGTAGACCTTGCCGATTTCGTCTAAAGTCTTCGGCTGGCCGTCGGTAAGGCCGAATCGCATGGCGACGACCCCTGCTTCACGCTCGGACAAGGTATCGAGCACCGAGTGCAGCTGCTCCTGCAGGAGGGTGAAGCTCACCGCGTCCGCCGGGACGACGGCTTCGGAGTCCTCGATGAGGTCACCGAATTCGGAGTCGCCGTCTTCGCCGAGCGGGGTGTGCAACGAGATGGGCTCGCGGCCGTACTTCTGGACTTCAACAACCTTCTCGGGAGTCATGTCCAGCTCGAGGGCAAGTTCCTCAGGCGTAGGTTCGCGTCCAAGGTCCTGGAGCATCTGGCGCTGAACGCGTGCAAGCTTGTTGATGACTTCCACCATGTGCACCGGAATGCGGATAGTGCGTGCTTGGTCAGCCATGGCACGGGTGATGGCCTGGCGGATCCACCACGTGGCGTACGTGGAGAATTTGAAGCCCTTGGTGTAGTCGAACTTCTCCACTGCGCGGATCAGGCCCAGGTTGCCCTCCTGGATGAGGTCCAGGAACAGCATGCCGCGGCCGGTGTAGCGCTTGGCCAGGGAGACCACGAGGCGCAGGTTGGCTTCAAGGAGGTGGTTCTTGGCCCTCTTGCCGTCATGGATGATGAACTCGAGCTCACGCTTGAGCTTCGGGTCCATGGAGCCGTCGTCGGCATTGATCTTCTCTTCGGCGAAGAGGCCGGCTTCAATGCGGAGCGCAAGGTCGACTTCCTGCTCTGCGTTCAGCAGGGCAACCTTGCCGATCTGCTTCAAATAGTCCTTGACGGGGTCGGCCGTGGCACCGGCGGACATGACCTGCTGGACAGGCGCATCGTCGTCGTCGGCATCCGAGTAGACAAAGCCGGAACCGGTCGTCGCTGGCTTCTTGCCCTCTTCGCCTTCTTCGACTTCCTCCGTGAGCTCTGCTTCGTCGGGAACGACGGCGTCAAAATCCTCGGCTTCTTCGGAGTCCTCGTCGGCGCCGGCGGACTTGTTGGCTGCTTCGGCAGCGGCCTTGGCGCCGGGCTTGGGCCCGCGCTTCTTGGGTGCCGGCTTCTCTGCACCTGCAGTCGAAGCATTGGCAGCACGCGTTGCCGCGCGCTTCGCAGCTGTAGCCGCCTTCTTTTCTTCGGCGGACAGTTCGGCCAGGGCGGCGGGTTCCTTCTCGGCGGAAGACGGGGTCACAGAAAACCTTTCTAGCGGCGGTCTGTGGAATCACCATGGGGGCAACACCACTATGACCCTGTCAAGTCCGTGATCAACATCAAGTGCCATCGCCGACTGCAGAGTCTTTAGGTAGAACTCCCGACGGCGCCTTAATGTTCCCTAGAGTTCAGGGGACGTTTACGGCACTTGAAACACGGACCCAACCGGGTCTCGGCAACCATTGTCTCACGGTTTTGAGTTCCGGGGGTCGAAACCGGCAACCGTGCAGACAATTACGTCCCTGCGGGTTTGCCTCAATGGCGCGCTCCTGGAGTCCCCTGGGGTTTGGCGTCATGCCGCCGCTCCACCGAACTTCCGCCACGCCGACGACTTGCTTTTGGCCCAGCCGCACACCGTCCCTCGCTTCACCACCTCGGCGAGCAGTTCAGCGAGCCGATAGCCCCGGTGTTCGGCGTCTGCCTCCGAAAGGAGCTCGGCGGCGAAAGAGCCGCTCCCCCGGCACCACTGAATCCACCCCCGGATCGTGAGCGTTGCGGCCCGGGCCTCCCCACCACCGTGCCGGGAGAGCATCGCGAGAACCTGGTCCAGGCTCGCCACGCGGCTCCAATCGGGGGTCTCCGGGTAGAGGCCCAAGAGCACGTCTCCATAGCGCGAGGCATTGACACCCGTGGCCTCAGTGGACTTGGCGGCCACTGGTGCCGGGGAGCAGAGCCCTTGCGGAATGACGAGGCCATCCCCTTCATCGTCTTCATGCTCGAAGAAGTGAAAGGCCTCGGCACCGCCGCACGCGACGGACTTCCCCGCAGCCGCCAGCACCACCACCGCGTCGCGCCATGCAGGAACCCGCAGGCTCGCCCGGAGGAACGCCGCAGCCTCTCCGTCGAATTCCTCCGGACCGCCGGAATCCAGGACTCCTGTCCACACCTCCAGCATTTGTTCGAATGCCTTCCTGCTCCGCCAGCGGCGGAGCAGCTCCTCAAGCGTGGCGGCTTCCGCGCGCATGAACTCCGGATCACGGACAGGCTGGTCCCCAGGGCCCAACAGCCCGGGCGATTCCCTGACGCTGCTCCCCCGGAACACCATTTCCGCGTTGAGCCGGCTATCCAGGATCTGGTCCACGGGACGCCCGGGAAGAGGACAGCACTCCAGATCGGCGCAGAATGCGCTTCGCCAGAACTCGGAACCAATGAACCAGGCATCCCGCAACGCCAAGCCAGTGCGGGCCAGGACGGGTTCCAGGGCTTCCAGCAGCGGCAGGCCGTGCGGCACGGCGCCGCCGGCGTCCCAACCCTCGTCGCTGAAGATTGCCAACAGCGCGCCGTCGGCGTCACGGTCCGCTTCCAGGTACTCCCCGATCCTCCGTGAGTACTCGGCAAGCACCCGTTCGGATCCCTCAGTCGGAAGGTCGACGCGGAGGGTTGCGCCAAGTGTCTGCCCGCGCAGCGTGATGGCCACGAGGCTCTCCTTCGGCCAGAGCCCCAAGGCGTGCGGAATGAAGCCGAGGATGTCCTCCGGCCGGGAAATGGTCACACGGTTGTCTGCTGTCATGAATCCAGCATCGGTGGCAGGAGTGGGCGCCGGCAGACTTCAATTGCCCTATGTGGACAAAGGTGTCCACGGATGCCTGTGGAGGAACACCGCGGAGCAGGCTATGGCGTCGGGCTCTTCGGCTTCGCGAGCCTCTCGCGGCGCAACTCCACGCGGCGGCGCCGCTGGTTCGCCAACGACACGAGGAGCGGCGGGACGTGTACGCCCTGGGCCGCCATCTGGCGGCGCACCTTGCGACGGGTCATGAGGATCAAGACCGTACCCACCAGGAGGAACAGGAACTGGACGCTCAAGGCGATGCGGAAGGACGCCAGGCCGTACAGCTCCCCGCCCGAGAAACCGCTGGTGTGGAGAACGTCGAGGATGACTCCCACCAAGTAGATCGTCAGGAGCGCGGCAACGAAGCCGCCCACGTTGACGATGCCCGTGGCGGTGCCGATCCTGTGGGAAGGATTGAAGGTCCGGGCAAAATCAAAGCCGATCATGGACCCGGGGCCACCGATGGCCAGGGCGACCACCAGCAAGGCGAGCAACCAGAGGGGCGCCCGGCCAGGCAGCAACAGGACCGCGGCCCAGGCAAGCGCGATCGCCGCCGTGATCAGGAGGACCATGGCCGAGCGCCGCATCGGGTGCCGGGCCACGAAGGTCCCGAACAACGGCCCCACCAGAATGCTCGTGACAACGAAGAGTCCCATCAAGGCGGACACGGTTGCTGCGTTCAGCCCCTGCGCCGACACCAGGAACGGGTAACCCCAGGACATGGCGAAGACGTTTCCGCTGAATTGGACAGTGAAGTGGCACCAGAGGCCCAAGCGTGTCCCCGGCTGCTTCCACGCACGGGCCAAGGTCACTCCTGTGGCACGAAGCCCCTGGCCGCTCTCCCGGGGCGGGTGGCCCGGCGGAACATCCCTGAGCAAGGCCAGCACGAGCACGACGGCGAGCGCGGACAGGGAGCTCAACGCCAGGAATGCCGTATTCCAGCCGGCCGAATGAAGGACCAGGGCGAACGGCACCACGCTGATGAGCTGGCCGAGCTGGCCCGACATTCCCGTCAGCTGGGTGACGAGCGGAACCCTTGCGGGCGCGAACCAGATCGGCACGAGGCGGATCACGGAGACGAAGGTCATCGCATCGCCGGCGCCGACGAGGACCCGGCCAAGCACGCCCGCCGGAACAGCGTCGGCATAAGCCAACTGGAGTTGGCCGAGGCCCATGAGCACGGCACCGCTGGCAATCATGGCGCGCGAGCCGAAGCGGTCAACCAGGAGTCCCACCGGTATCTGGAGGCCTGCGTAGACCAGCAGCTGAAGCACCGTGAAGAAGGAAATGGCGGCTGCGCTGGCATGGAACCGTTCGGTGGCCTCCAGTCCGGACACACCAAAGGATGTGCGCTGGGCGACTGCCACGAGGTAGGCAAGCACCCCGATCGTCCAAATGAGCCAGGCGCGGGGTGCGTTCACCCTTCCATTATGCCCGGGGCGGCATTAAAGCTGCTTTATGGGCGCGCATCTTTACGTGCGAGATACGCCTCAACCGCCGCTCCCAGGTCCTCGGCGTTGGGGAGTTCGTCGTTCTCGTCGGCGAGCAGGGAACGGCGGACCGTGCCCTCCGCCTTGTCGTCATAGCGGGACTCCAGCTTCGAAACCACCTGCTGGACGTCCTCGGATGCTTCCACTTGTTCGGCGATCTGCCTGCCCACTTCCCTGCCGGCTTCGCGAAGGCGGTCCGTCGGCAGCATGAGGGACGTGGCAGCTCCCAGGTATTCGAGTCCCGCAACCGCTGCAGGAGGGTACTCGGCATCCGCGAGGTAGTGCGGCACGTGGATGACGTACCCGGCCACTTTCCGCCCGGCCTCGCTCAGCCGCAATTCCAGGATGTGGCCAATGGCCGAAGGAACCTCGACAGTCGGCTTCCACGTGGAAATGCCTTCGATGAGTTCCGGGCGGTTCCCGTGCACCGTGACGCCGACCGGCCGGGTGTGTGGAACCGGCATGGGAATGGAATGGATCCAGGTCACCAGGTTGACGTCCAGCTTTTCCACGATCCCGACGACGGCGCGCGCGAAACGCTCCCACTGGAGGTCCGGTTCAAAACCGGCAAGCAGCAGGAACGGCTCGCCCAGCCCGTCGTTCAGCTTGTAAAGCGCCAGCTGGGGGGCCTTGTAGTCCTCCAGGTGGTCTTCGACGAAGCTGATGTGGGGGCGCCGCGTGCGGTAGTCGATGAGCTGGTCGGCGTCGAACACGGCTACCGTTTCGGCGTCGAGCGTATCCAGCAGTTCCCGGTTGATCTGCTGGACCACGTGGCCGGCATCCGCGAAACCCGTGAAGCCCATCAGCATGTTGAGGCCCCTCGTATCCGGGCTGTGGAAGAGCTCGATGTTGCTCGCGTAGAGCGACTCGGGGTCAAGGAGTGAGCCGGAAATCCGTTCAAACACGGCATGTTCCTTTCGCAGTTTCAAATTCTTGGAGGAGCAGGCGGCTGCACGCCGCAGCAGACGCTTCGGCGGCCGGCCACGCTCCATGTATTGGTACAACGCCCCGGAGCGGCCGCGCATTCCTGTCGGCCAATGTGCCGCAACTCTCATTTAATTGCTTTCCCGCGCGGCAGACAGACTACGATCGAGACGTGCCGCCGTGTGCGGACCCAAGCAACCACCGACGTTGTCACAAGCGGACAACCGACGGGTACCAGGGCCGGGCGCCTAACATGCAGCCCGGCCAAGCCATGCAGAGAGAGATGAGGACAAATCCTCGTGGTGAAGACTACAGACATCACCCTTGGCACTATTGCCAAGGACCTGAAGAAGTCGCCCAGCGACGCACTCGTGATAGCCGTCGGGCAGGGGGAAGACGGGCCGGTACTGCTCGGCAACCCGCTGGGGGCGAAGGCCGCGGAGACCCTCGCGGCTTCATTGGGCCTCCTCGGCATCACGGGAGCAGCCGATCAGGTACACCGTCTGCCGGGTCTTCCGGAGACCGGTTCGGGCGTCCTCGTCCTGGCAGGTGTCGGCAAGGTCGCCGACCACGCCCTTCTCGCTGAGGAAACCCTGCGCCGGGCTGCAGGATCCGCAGTCCGCCAACTGGCCGGCTTGTCATCCGTCACGCTTGCCCTCCCGACGGCGTCCCTCGCCGACGTCGCGGCAGTCGCCGAGGGCGCCGTGCTGGGTTCCTACTCCTACACGGAGCACCGTTCCAGCAAGGACGGCCTCAAGGATCCAGTCGGCAAGGTCCTGATCCACACGGCGTTCGACGGCAAGGACGTCCAGCCCGCGCTCGATCGGGCGTTGCTCGTCGGACGCGCGGTCAACAACACCCGCACCTTGGTGAACGAGCCTCCGAGCCACCTTTACCCGGAGTCCTTTGCCGAAGCTGCCAAGGAACTGTCCAAGGGACTGCCCGTCAAGGTCACCGTTTGGGACGAAAAGCGCCTCGAAAAGGACGGCTTCGGCGGAATCCTGGGCGTCGGAAAGGGTTCGACCCGCCAGCCCCGCCTCGTCAAGGTTGAGTATGCCCCGGCCAAGGCCACCAAGAAGATCGCGCTTGTCGGCAAGGGCATCACCTTTGACACGGGCGGGATTTCCATCAAGCCGGCCCTCGGCATGGGCGACATGAAGAGCGACATGGCGGGCGCCGCCGTCGTACTTAACACTGTCCTTGCCGTCGCGGGACTCGGGTTGCCCGTCAAGGTGACCGCGTGGCTCTGCATCGCGGAGAACATGCCCTCAGGCGCTGCACAGCGCCCGGCGGACGTCCTCACCGTGTACGGCGGCAAGACGGTCGAGGTCCTCAACACCGACGCCGAGGGACGCCTCGTCATGGCGGACGGAATCGTCGCGGCCAGCCTCGAACAGCCCGACGCCATCATCGACGTCGCGACCCTGACGGGCGCCCAGCTTATCGCCCTCGGTAACCGCACCGCCGGTGTCATGGGTTCCGACGCCGTCACGGGCGCCCTCAAGTCCGCGGCAGACCGCGCCGGAGAACTCGTCTGGCCGATGCCGCTGCCGGAAGAACTGCGGGCCAGCCTCGAGTCGCAGGTGGCTGACATCGCCAACATCGGCGAACGCCACGGCGGGATGATGACCGCGGCCGTGTTCCTGCGCGAGTTCGTCGGCAAGGACGCCGAGGGCAAGCAGATCCCCTGGGCACACGTCGACATCGCCGGGCCGTCCTTCAACAACGGCAGCCCCTACGGCTACACGCCCAAGCAAGGCACCGGCTGCACCGTCAGGACGCTGCTCGCCTACGTCGAAGACGTGCTGGCGGCCTAGGCAGGTCCCCCAAGTGGGGCCGGTTGATGACCGGCCCCACGGCCCGACGTGAGTCTGGCCACAAGCGCCCCACAAAAGCCTCGGCAGGGTGGAGCATGGATAAGTGGTTCGCTAAGGTGAACCACGGTAGTCACAAATGCAAGAGAACTTCGGTGCTGGCATAATCGCGGCAGTACAAGTTCCAAGACCAGATGACGCGTAGTCGCGTGTCATCGCTCACGCGAGGGAGCGTCCTAGTGGCCGATCAGGCAACTGCGCAAGAATTCGACATCCTGGTACTCGGTGGCGGCAGCGGCGGCTACGCCACGGCTCTGCGTGCCGTTCAGCTTGGTTTCACCGTTGGCCTCGTCGAGAAGGGAAAGCTCGGCGGCACCTGCCTGCACAACGGGTGTATCCCCACCAAGGCCCTGCTGCACTCGGCGGAACTGGCCGACCACGCACGGGACTCCGCCAAGTACGGCGTCAACGTCACGTTGGACAGCATCGACATCACGGCCGTGAACGCCTACAAGGACGGAATCGTCGCCGGTAAGTTCAAGGGCCTGCAGGGACTCATCAAGTCCAAGGGCATCACGGTCATCGAAGGCGAAGGAAAGCTGCAGGGCACCGACACCGTCGTCGTAGACGGCACCGCCTACAAGGGCAAGAACATCGTCCTGGCCACGGGTTCCTACTCCCGTTCCTTGCCCGGCCTGGAAATCGGCGGCCGCGTCATCACCTCCGATGAAGCGCTGACCATGGACTACATCCCCAAGAGCGTCATCGTCCTCGGCGGCGGCGTCATCGGCGTCGAGTTCGCTTCCGTGTGGAAGTCCTTCGGCGTCGACGTCACGATCGTTGAAGGCCTCCCCTCCCTCGTTCCCAACGAAGACACCGCCATCGTCAAGAACCTTGAGCGCGCCTTCAAGAAGCGCGGCATCAAGTTCAGCACCGGCGTCTTCTTCCAGGGCGTCGAGCAGGACGACAATGGCGTGAAGGTCACGCTGGTGGACGGCCAGACCTTCGAAGCCGATCTCCTCCTGGTTGCCGTTGGCCGTGGCCCCGTCACCGCCAACCTCGGCTACGAAGAAGCAGGCGTCACCATCGACCGCGGCTTCGTCATCACCAACGAACGCCTGCACACCGGCGTTGGCAACGTCTACGCCGTCGGCGACATCGTCCCCGGCGTCCAGCTGGCGCACCGCGGGTACCAGCAAGGCATCTTCGTCGCCGAAGAGATCGCCGGCCTCAACCCGGTAGTCGTCGAAGACGTGAACATCCCGAAGGTCACCTACTGCGAGCCGGAAATCGCCACCGTTGGGTACACCGAAAAGGGTGCCAAAGAGAAGTTCGGCGAGGACCAGGTCCAGACCCAGGAATACAACCTGGCAGGCAACGGCAAGAGCTCCATCCTGGGCACGGGCGGCATCGTCAAGGTGGTCCGCCAGAAAGACGGCCCGGTGGTCGGTATCCACATGATCGGTTCCCGCATGGGCGAACAGATCGGCGAAGCACAGCTCATCGTCAACTGGGAAGCACACCCTGAGGACGTTGCCCAGTTCATCCACGCACACCCGACGCAGAACGAGGCCATGGGCGAAGTCCACCTCGCGCTGGCAGGAAAGCCGCTCCACGGCTAAGTCTTTACGCAAGACACCCGGTCCTGCGCCCGCACGAACTGCGGGCGCAGGACCCCAGCAGGCAACACTCATCCGCACTAAAGATCAATAAGGAGAACGGGGACGACATGTCTGAATCCGTTAACTTGCCCGCCCTTGGTGAAAGCGTCACCGAAGGCACCGTCACTCGCTGGCTCAAGCAGGTTGGTGACCGAGTGGAAGTCGACGAGCCCCTGCTCGAAGTTTCCACCGACAAAGTAGACACCGAAATCCCGTCTCCTATTGCCGGCATCATCGAAGAAATCCTCGTAGCTGAAGACGAGACCGCCGAAGTCGGCGCTCCCCTGGTTCGGATCGGCAGCGGCAGCAACGGCGCTGCAGCGCCTGCAGCCGCGCCTTCGGAAGAAGCACCGGCAGCCCCCGCACCTGAAGCAGCACCGGCCCCTGAAGCAGCACCGGCTCCCGCAGCCGAGGAAGCCCCCGCTCCTGCAGCTGCCCCTGCAGCACCGTCCGGTGAAGCCTCGGGCCACGACGTGACCCTCCCCGCCTTGGGCGAAAGCGTCACCGAAGGCACCGTCACCCGCTGGCTCAAGGCCGTCGGCGACACCGTGGAAGTGGACGAACCGCTCCTCGAGGTCTCCACCGACAAGGTCGACACCGAGATCCCCTCCCCCGTGGCAGGCACCTTGCTCGAGATCCGCGTCAACGAGGACGACACGGCCGAGGTCGGCTCCGTTCTTGCAGTCATCGGCTCCGGCGCCCCCGCCGCGGCGGCACCGGCACCTGCAGCCCCGGCACCAGCAGCAGCACCGGCTCCCGCCGCAGCAGCACCCGTCGTTGAATCCGTACCGGCACCGTCAGCTCCCGCACCGGCAGCTCCCGCACCGGCAGCTCCAGCACCGGCGGCCGCTCCCGCAGCTCCGGCACCTGTTTCCGCTCCGGCAGCGTCTTCAAGCGAATCCGGCTACGTCACCCCCCTCGTCCGCAAGCTCGCCAATCAGAGCGGTGTCGACATCACCACCGTGACGGGCACCGGCGTCGGCGGCCGTATCCGGAAGCAGGACGTGCTCGCCGCGGCCGATGCCAAGAAGGCAGCAGCCGCCGCCCCCGCCCCCGCCCCGGCAGCCCAGGCAGCCCCCGCCAAGCCTGCTGCCGCCTCTGTCGCGGCATCCTCGCTCCGCGGGACCGTGGAGAAGGCTCCCCGCATCCGCCAGGTCATCGCCCGCCGCATGCGCGAGTCCCTCGAAACCTCAACGCAGCTGACGCAGGTGCACGAGGTCGACATGACAAAGATCGCCAAGCTCCGCCTCAAGGCCAAGGGCTCCTTCGAAGCCCAGAACGGCGTCAAGCTGACCTTCCTGCCGTTCATCGCCAAGGCCGTAGCCGAAGCACTGAAGCAGCACCCCAAGCTGAACGCGGCATACGACGAGGGCAAGCAGGAAATCACCTACCACAACGCGGAACACCTCGCGATTGCGGTGGACACCGACAAGGGCCTCCTGGTCCCGGTTATTTCCGACGCCGGCAACCTGAATCTTGCCGGCCTGGCCGGCAAGATCGCCGACGTCGCCGGCCGTACCCGCCAGGGGAAGATCGGTCCGGACGAGCTGTCCGGCGGTACCTTCAGCATCACCAACATCGGTTCCGTTGGCGCACTGTTCGACACGCCGATCATCAACCAGCCGCAGGTGGGCATCCTGGGCACCGGCGCCATCGTCAAGCGCCCGGTCGTGGTTGCCGACGAGAACGGCGATGACTCGATCGCCGTCCGCTCCATGATGTACCTGTCGCTGACGTACGATCACCGCCTGGTTGACGGTGCCGACGCGGGCCGCTTCCTGCAGACCCTCAAGGCCCGCCTTGAGGAAGGTTCCTTCGAAGCCGACCTGGGCCTCTGATAACAGCCATCACGACGACGGGAAGGTCCTGGCGGGAAACCGCCGGGACCTTCCCGTTTTTCACTCCCGGACATTGTTCCGTGGCTTTGCTACGGCTCGTAGAAGATTCTGGCTAAGCTGGAGCCATGACTATCCTCTTCAACGTCCTGCTGTTCTTGCACATCGTCGGCGCAGCCATGATCGTGGGCTACTGGATCGCCACCTTGAAGCAGCCGACCGTCCACCCGCGCCAGCGGGACGGCGCCTTCGTGCAGCTGATCACCGGTATTGCCATGATGGGTCTCCTGCCCGTGCTCCACAATCAAGATCCGGCCGAATTCGGCGATCCCAACTATTTCAAGCTCGGCATCAAGTTCGCCATCGGCCTCGCAGTTGCCGTGATGGCCGTCATTGGTGCCCGCAAGGTCAAGAAGGGCGAACCAGTCTCCACAGGTTTGGCCCACGGCGTCGGCGGCCTGGCATTGCTCAACATCGCCATCGCCACGATCTGGCAGTGATCCCGTATAGCTGCTGACTCAAGCAAACTTCGCGGCCGCCCGGACCTTCCGTCCGGGCGGTCGTTGCCGCTTAAACCGGGCCAGTCACAATCCTCTGAGAGCGGACAAGCGGTGCGCCGCCGCCGTCGAATCCCTAGGATTGATCCCGGCGGCATCCGGCATCCGGATGCCAATTCGCAACGACGCTGAGGAGTGGACATGGCTACAACACGCACCGCACACACCGTATGGAACGGCAACCTGATCGAAGGCGCAGGCAACACCACGCTGGACAGCTCCGGACTCGGGACCTTCAACGTCACCTGGAAGGCCCGCGCGGAGTCCGCAGAGGGCAAGACCAGCCCCGAAGAGCTCATTGCCGCCGCACACTCGGCATGCTTCTCGATGGCGTTCAGCAACGGCGTCGCAGGCGCAGGCTTCACGCCGGAAGAGGTCAACACCAAGGCCGACGTCACCTTCCAGCCCGGCGAAGGCATCACGGGCATCCACCTGACCGTGAGCGCACGCATCCCCGGCGTTTCCGAAGAGGAATTCCAGCGCCTCGCCGAAGACGCCAAGCTCAACTGCCCGGTCTCCCAGGCACTCCGGGCAACCCCGATCACGCTGGATGCCACGCTCGCGTCCTAGCGGCAACCCGTCCCAAGCAGCGAAGTCCCCGCCTTTCCTTCCGGAAGGGCGGGGACTTCGTCTTGCGGGCCTCAAGCTAGCCTTGTTGCGGCCTCGCGGGCAACGCAGCCGGGCGGAGCTTGCGGTAGCCTTCGCGCAGCGGTGGCCGGTCCGTGGGAAGTTCCTGGACCATTTCCTTGAGTGCGCCGATCCCGTACTCCAGCTGGGGATCGGTGCCAGCCGCATAAGCGTGGGGCGGGAACACCACCTCGATGTCAGGCTCAACACCGAAGTTCTCCACGCTCCAGCCGATGCCGCCCGAGAACCATGTGGCATAGCGCGGCTGGGTCACGCCGGTGCCGTCTGCCAGGGAGAAACGGTTGTCGATGCCCACGACGCCGCCCCAGGTCCGGGTGCCGATGACCGGTCCGATGCCGCGAAGTTTGGACACCTGCGTGATGATGTCGCCGTCGGAGCCGGCGAATTCGTCTGCGAGGATAATGACCGGTCCGCGCGGGGCGTGCTGGGGGTAGGTTCGCGGCTTTTCGCCGCGCGGCATGCTCCAGCCGGTGACCTTGCGGCCGATCAGTTCGGCCACGAGCTGCGAGGTATGGCCGCCCCGGTTGCGCCGCACGTCGACAATCAACCCGTCCAGCGCGGTCTCGGTGTCGAGATCGCGGTGGAGCTGCGCCCAACCATTGGCCATCATGTCCGGGACATGCAGATAGCCGAACTTTCCGTCCGAGGCCTCGCGCACCGTGCGCCGGTTGGCGTGCACCCATTCCTGGTACCGCAGGCGTTCCTCATCCTTCACCGGAACAACGGCGATCCGCCGCTGCCGGCCTGCCGCCTCACCGTGCCCGCCTCCGTTGAGGAGGGTCAGTTCCACGGTCCGGCCCGCGGCGCCCACCAGTTGTTTGGCCGGAGTACGGTCCTCGGAGAGCCCGACGCCGTCGATCGCCAGGACAACGTCGCCTACCTTCGCGTCGGCGCCCGGCCGGGTCAGCGGCGAGTTGGCCAGGGGGTCGGAGGAGTCGCCCGCGAGGATGCGTGTGATCTCCCAACCATCTTCCGTGAGATTGAGGTCGGCACCGAGCCTGCCTTGTCCATTGCTCCCGGGTTCGCACACCGCTGCCGGACGCACGTAGGCGTGTGACGTGCCGAGCTCGCCGTGCAGTTCCCACAACAGGTCCACCAGGTCGTCGTGCGAGCCCAGGCGTTCGACGACGGGACGGTACCGTGCATGCACCGTATCCCAGTCCTGGCCGGCCATGTCTTCGGTCCAGAAGAAGTCCCGCTGCAGCCGCCATGCTTCGTCGAATGCCTGTCCCCATACAGCCAACGGGTCCATGACCACCCGGATCCGGTTCAGCTCAACCTTGACAAGGTCTCCGGATTCTTCCTCGGCCTTGGCGTCGGACGGGACGGCGATGACCTGCTTGTCGTTGACGAAGACCAGTTTCCGGCCGTCTCCGGACAGCCGGTAGCGCTCGACCTCGGACGCAAGCGTGACTTGCTTCAGCTTCGTAAGGTCGTAACGGACCAAGGCCGGGGCGGGTGCCTTGTCCTGCACCTTGCCACGGCCGTCTCCCGTGACACCTGAAAGCGGGGTGTCTAGCCACAACAATGCTCCGCTGGAGGCCGAAAGCGCCGAGTAGTTGCCCTGCGGTACAGGTACGCCGATGACGCGCAGCGGCAGCCCTTCACGGTCCACGCGGACCGTGACAGTCCCGGCACCATTCCCGGTATCGTCTTTCGCGCCGTCCGCCGCGTCGTTCTTCCCGTCGCGGAGGGCGTCCGCTCCATCTTCGTCCAGCAGGTCCACTACCGGGCCGAAGGGAGACGGAGTGGCTGCAGCGAGTGCCACGAGGTACGGCTTGATGGGGCTGGGGAAGGACAAATCAAAGGCGTGGCCGTCGTAGACGGGATCAAAGCTGCGGTTCGACAGGAACGCCAGGAATTTGCCGTCGGGAGTGAAGGCGGGCGATTCGTCGCAGAAGCGGCCGTCGGTGACCTCCACGATGTCCTGCGCGTTGGCGGTGTTTGCCATGCGCAGCTTGCTCCGCGAACCGAAGGACGTCACAGGTTCGGACCATGCAATCCATTGGGAGTCCGGCGACCATGCGAGGCCGTCGATGCTTCCATCCCCCACGCTGACAAGCAGCGACAGGGCGCCGCTCGCGGTGTCGGCCAGGTAGACGTCCCCGAACGCAGTACCTACGGCAAGCCACCGGCCATCGGGACTGGCTTCGAGGGCGCTGGGACGGGCTGCCCTGGGGAAATCGATCCTCAGGAGATCGCTCTGTGCATCTTCGGCTCCGCTACGTGTGGCGCCAACGGGGGCACCCGCGGGGTCCGCCGACGCGACGGCGGCGCCCGCGGAAACAGCCCCGGGCTCCGCGTGCAGTTCCGGCTCCCGGACTCCGGACGCCGCGGGCTGACCCGTGATCGCCGACGCCGAGACGGGGCGGGGCAATTGTCCGGCCCCGGCTTCTTCAGCCTCAGGGCTCGCCGGTACGGGGTCCTGGACTGGTGTTTCGACGGCTGGCTGCGAAAAACGCGGCGCGATCCTCTTGATGTACAGGGAGTCGACGCCGTCGTGGTCCGCTACATAGGCGATACGACCGTCGACGAGAGGCCGGGGAAGCCTTGCCCGCACGCCGGGAGTCGCTTCGACCACCCGGGACGGTCCGTCTTTGTGGCGCAGCCAGTGGATGGTTCCGTGGGATTCCACAGCGCTGGCCGAGCCGGCTGCGTTGGGGACGACGTCGCCCACGTGGGCGGCAACTTTGAGGGGTGCCGGCCGGCGTGTCTGGGATGCCGAACCCAAACTGATGTCCAGCCGTACCGCCTCGGCCTCGGCCTCAAGCGTCGGCAGGATCCACAACTCGCCCGCCGATTCGAAGATGACCCGCTTGCCGTCGCTCGCCGCGTGCCGGACGTAGAAGTCCTCGTGATCGGTGTGCCGGCGCAGGTCCGAGCCGTCCGGCTGTACTGAATAGAGGTTTCCGTAACCCTCGTGGTCCGAAAGGAAAGCGATGCGTCCGCCTACCCACAACGGGTCCGCGAGGTTCCCGTTGAGCTCGGGCACCAAGCGGGCGAACTCGCCGTTCCCGTCGGCGTCGATCCACAGTTTTCCGGCGGTGCCGCCACGGTACCGCTTCCACCATGCGGGTTCGCGGGAGAGCACGCTGGAAAGGACAACGGGCCGCTCGTCCCCCACTTCCGGGCCGAAAGCCACCGATTCGACGGGGCCGAACGGAAGCTCGACGGCGGGGCCGCCGTCGAGCGGCAAGGCGTAGGCATGCGTGTGCCGTCCCTCGGCCTGTTCGAAGGCCGAGGTGACCACGACGTCACCCGTGGAGGTGAATCCCTTGACGCGGGTGGTGCCGTGACCGAAGTAGCTCAACTGCCGGTACCCGCCGCCGTCGACATTCGCGGTCACCACCTCGGGAGCGGCCCCGACGATCGTCGTCCAGACGAGCCGCTTTCCGTCCGGGGTGAACCGGGGATTGCGTGCAGGGAGCTGCTGGGCCGAAATGCGCCACGCGCGGCCTCCGGCCACGGGCGCGATCCAAACGTCGTCTTCGGCCACGAAAGTGATCAAATCACCATGCAAATGCGGGAAACGGAAGTAGCTGGAGGAGGTCATTGTTCGATCATAGTCAAAGGAGAAGCGAGCCCTTTGAGGCCTGCCGTAGTGCCGAAGTGATGCTTGCCATGATGTGATGAGGCATGCGAATCGTGATATCGGGTGCTTCAGGATTCATCGGAACCGCGCTCTGCGCGCGTCTTCTCGGCAGCGGGCACGACGTCGTCCGGTTGGTCCGGCGTGCGCCTGCGGGAACAGGCGAGGCATATTGGGATCCGGCCGCGGGGCAACTGGATGAGGCGGTGCTCGACGGCGCAGACGCAGTGGTCAACCTTTCCGGGGCGGGTATCGGGGAGCGCCGCTGGACCAAAGCACGCGTGCGCGAGATTATCGACTCACGCTTGCGGACAACAACAACACTCACGACGGCGATGGCACGGCTGGGAACTCCGCCCGGAACGTTTCTGAGCCAGTCCGCATCGGGATACTACGGCTCGTCCCGGCCCGGCCTGCTCCGGGAGGACACGGGGCCAGGCAAGGGCATGCTGGCCACCCTGTGCGTCGATTGGGAAGCCGCCGCCCGCACGGCACCTGCCGGCGTACGAGTGGTGACGCCGCGTACGGGCGTCGTCCTCAGCCCGGACGGCGGAGCGCTGGGGCCACTCCTTCCGTTGTTGAAGATCGGCTTGGGCGGACCTTTGGGAAACGGCCGGCAGTACTGGCCCTGGATTTCCCTGGTGGATGAGGTTTCCGCTTTCGAATACCTGCTCGATTCCTCCCTCGAAGGTCCCGTCAACGTGTGCGCCCCGGAAAGCGCCGACGTCAACGCCATCGTTGCGCAACTGGCGGCTGCCCTGCACCGGCCGGCGTTCCTCCGGGTGCCCGCGCCGGCCCTGCGCCTCGCCCTCGGCAGCCATCTGGCAGAGGAACTTGTGCTGGCCAACCAGCGCATGGAACCGGCGCGGCTGATGGACTCGGGCTTTGCCTGGCAGCATCCCGCGCTGGCGGACGCCGCCCGGTGGGTGGCAAGCGGCGGCAAGTGACCGCCTACGCCTGCCCGGCCAGGATCTCCGTGATCCTCCACGCGTCCCCGCCACGCAGGAGAACCACCCGGAGCTCTTGTGGTTTGCCGGGGGGACGCGAGAGGACAACATTCCCCGAAGCGTCCCGTTCTTCATAGGCGGAGGTTTCCACTGTGACGGCAACAGTTGCCCGGTCCAGGCTGGAAGGTCCCTCCACATACACGCTAGTCAAGGTCGTGGAAAAGCCCGCGAGAACTACGCCTGCATCGATCAACCCGTCCCTGAGCTTTCCGTCCGAAGCCGCAGCCACCGAGCCCTGCACGTTGACGTGTTCCAGCAGCTCGAACTTCCCCGAACGTAGCGCCATGTCCCGGATCGCCGACAGTCCCCTGATGGCTTCCTCGGGATGTGGTGATCGGATCTGTTCCCGCGCCGCCGCAGGAAGTTCCGCCGCCGACGGGACTTTGTCGAGCACGGCCTCAGGAGTCGAAGCGGAAGCCGGCGGCCCGGCCCCCGGCCCCAGGTCGCCAGCCCGCCAGGCTGTGCCGGCCCACAGCACGGTCACTGCTCCGGCGCCCGCGGCTATCCCGAGGACGAGCACAATGGACGCCACCCGCCGTCGTACGGAAACCCGCACGACAGCCCGCCGTCGCGCCCGGCCTGCCGCCGGCGAACGGTGGCGGCTGAAAAGCGCCGCGATACGGGCGCGCCTTGAGCGGGGATCGGGAGTACGACGCCGGGTCGTCAGTTCAGGGACAACCGTCGCATGTACCGAGGCGGAAAGGTCCACGGCTTCCGGCGCGGCGCTCCTGTAGACGGCAACACCCAAATCGGCGGCGGAAGGCCGCTGCTGCCCGTCGGGATGGAGGCCGGCCTCGATGGCAACGGCCAGGGCGGTGGGGACCGCGGGCACCAGTAATGTCAGGGGCGGCCGGCGGGCCGCCGTGTCGGGAGCGGAACCGGTGAGGCAATACCAGCCAAGGGCGGCGAGGGCGTACGTATCGCGTTGCGGTTGGAGTTCCGCGCTCCCCCGGACAACCGGATCGGGGGCCACGAAGCCCGGAGTTCCCGAGTCCGGGACCCCTAGAGCGTCACCCACGACGCGGGAGATGCCCAAGTCCGAAAGCAGCGGCTTCCCTTGGGCGGTGAACAGCACGTTCCCGGGGGAAACATCGGAATGCGTCATGCCTTGGCCGTGCAGATAAGCCAAGGCCTGCGCGAGGGGCGTCAGGATAGTCACCGTCTCGCCCACGCCAAGACGCCCCCTGCTGGACACCAACTGACCGAGGGATCCCCCGGGGGCGTAATCCATGACCACGCCCCCGCCGCCGGCGAAGGATCCTGCCAGCTCAACGACGCCGCGGACCTTGACGAGGTGATCGTGGTCCAGCCGGGACAGGAGCCGCACCTCGCGGAGCATGGATGAGGTCGCCGCGCCTGGAGCCGACGCCTCCGGTTTCCGGCCAAGGCATTTCACGGCGAAATTGCTTCCTGACCGCAGCTCCGTTGCCAGCCACACCGTGGCGCTGCCGCCAGACCCCAACTCGCGGACCGGAACAAAACCCGGGATCACGGGGCCGGAAGGTTCTGTCCCCGAGGAAGGCATATCCCTGCCGTGGTCCTGGCCACTCCCGCCGGGCGAAAAAGTCTCCATACCTCAACAAATACCGGAAATCGCGGATTGCCGCAGAAGTTATCCACAGGCCAGGGGCCGGAGCCTAGCGGGCAAGCCGAGTACGACTGAGAGCTTGGCCACAAAATCACGGCCTGCGCCCGGCGGGGTCTAAGCTAGTCCCCATGACTCTTGAGTTTTCACAGCTGGGTCTTGCCCCGGATTTCGTCGACTACATGCAGGGCTGGGATACCCAGCGCGAACTCCACAACAAGGTTGTTGCCGGCGAGAAACCCAGCACCGTCCTGCTCCTTGAGCATGCCGCGGTCTACACGGCAGGCAAGCTCACGGAGGACCACGAGCGCCCGTTTGACGGCACGCCCGTCGTTCCGGTGGACCGTGGCGGAAAATTGACCTGGCACGGGCCGGGCCAACTCATTGCCTACCCCATCCTCAAGCTGAAGAACCGCGCTGGAATCCGTGACTACGTCGAGCGCCTCGAAGCCGTCATGATCGTGATCATGGAGGACTACGGGATCAAGGCCACGCGGGTCAAAGGCCGGGCGGGAGTCTGGGTCCTCGCCGATGACAAGGGTCCGGACCGCAAGATCGCTGCGATCGGCATCCGTGTCCTGGACGGTGTCACCATGCATGGCGTGGCAATCAACTGCAGCAACGACCTCGCTCCCTACGCGCAGATCATCGCCTGCGGCATCACCGATGCCAGCGTCACCACCATGTCCCTCGAGACTGGCAGGACCATCAATCCGGCCGACATTGCTGAGCGCTTCATCGAAGAGTTCCGCAAGCACGAAGAAGCACTCGTATCCAGCCCCGAAGGAGCACTCCAGTGACCCTGGCACCTGAAGGCCGTAAGCTGCTGCGCGTTGAACAGCGCAACAAAGC